>WQVZ01000006.1 GCA_009785595.1 Defluviitaleaceae bacterium
TGACGCCAAACCAATTTTAATAGAATCGAAAACTATAGCATTCTCGTTGGTTTTTTCCGCCAACATTATACCAACTCCATTCCGCTCTCTAGTTTCTGAAACACTGGCGGCAAAATGCCGCCCTTACAGCAATCCGACCACTTAAATCAATTCACACTACTTATCAATATCTTCGTCATCGTCATCGTCAGATACATCAAATTCCACCGCAAAATCACCATCTTCATCGTCCGGTTCTTCCTCTTCATTCCCATCTTCGTCAATGTTGATTATACTGTCAAAACCGGTTGTTCCTGTCTCGGCTTCGTCATCTGTGTCTTCTCCTTCTTCCAAAAATCCGGCGGCACCAAGCCCGCCCTGGAAGTCCGTAAAGTTGCGGTTTACTTTCTTGACAAAAGCGGAATCCTCGGTGGGTTCGGCTCCTTCTATATTCACATTTAGGTCGTCATTGTCTTCTATCATTTCTTTAATTTCCACTTCGGTGTCGCTGCCTACCAACACACGTACATCTAGGGCCAAGGCTTGCAGCTCTTTAAGCAGAACCTTAAAGGATTCCGGCACGCCGGGCTCTGGTATGCTTTCGCCTTTTACAATGGCTTCATACGTCTTAACACGGCCCACAATGTCATCGGACTTTACCGTCAATATCTCTTGCAGGGTATATGCCGCGCCATATGCTTCCAGCGCCCAAACTTCCATTTCGCCAAAGCGCTGGCCGCCAAACTGCGCCTTACCGCCCAGTGGCTGCTGGGTAACAAGAGAATATGGGCCGGTAGAGCGGGCGTGGATTTTATCATCCACCAGATGGTGCAGTTTTAGGTAGTGCATGTATCCCACAGTTACAGGATTATCAAAGAAATCGCCGCTGCGGCCGTCACGCAGATGTATTTTGCCGTCCCGATTAATAGGCACGCCTTTCCATTCGTCTTTATTGTCAGCATTATCAGCAAGCTGTTCTAAAATATCGGGCTCCAATATACCCTTCCACTTAGTTTCAAATGCCGGCCAGTCCATATTTAAATAGTCGTTGGCCAAATCCAGTGTATCCATAATATCCGCGCCGTTTGCCCCGTCAAACACCGGGGTGGCCACCTTCCAGCCCAACACCTTTGCTGCCAAACCAAGGTGAACTTCCAGCACTTGGCCGATGTTCATACGGGATGGCACACCCAGGGGGTTAAGCACAATGTCCAGAGGACGGCCGTTGGGTAAAAAGGGCATATCCTCCACAGGCAACACGCGGGATATAACGCCTTTGTTGCCGTGGCGCCCCGCCATTTTATCACCCACAGAGATTTTACGCTTTTGGGCAATATATACGCGCACCACCTGGTTTACTCCCGGCGGCAGCTCGTCACCGCTTTTGCGGCTGAAGATTTTTACGTCTACAATTATGCCGGATTCACCATGAGGCACCCGCAGGGAGGTATCCCGCACTTCCCGGGCTTTTTCTCCGAAAATGGCCCGCAAAAGACGCTCCTCGGCGGTAAGCTCCGTTTCGCCTTTTGGCGTAACCTTGCCCACCAATATATCATTGGGCCGTACTTCGGCACCAATGCGGATAATGCCGTCGCTGTTAAGGTCTTTAAGAGCATCTTCGCCCACATTTGGTATGTCACGGGTTATTTCTTCCGGGCCCAGTTTGGTGTCACGGGCTTCGGATTCGTATTCTTCAATGTGGATGGATGTGTAAACATCCTCGGCAACCAGTTTTTCGCTTAACAATATAGCGTCCTCGTAATTATAGCCTTCCCAGGCCATAAAGCCGATAAGGGGGTTTTGGCCCAGGGCCAGCTCACCATCACGGGTAGACGGCCCATCGGCAATAATATCCCCGGCCTTAATATGGTCGCCCTTGGCCACGGTGGGCCGCTGGTTTATGCATGTACCCTGGTTGCTGCGCACAAATTTTACAACTTTATAATAATCTTTCGCACCGGTTTCAGTTTTGATCACTATAGCATTTGCGCTTACATCTTCCACCACGCCGTCGTTTTTGGCAATAATACACACGCCGCTGTCTTTAGCGGTTTTATATTCCATGCCAGTTCCGACTATTGGTGAATCCGTCCGCAATAGTGGCACCGCCTGGCGTTGCATGTTAGACCCCATAAGCGCGCGGGATACGTCGTCGTTTTCTAAAAACGGGATAAGAGCCGTGGACACCGACACAATCTGTTTTGGTGAAACGTCCATAAGGTCTATCTCGCTCACAGGAAATTCATTTATAATATCCTTGTGACGACCGGAAACACGGGGGTGCACAAACTCGCTGCTCTCACTTACCTCTGCATTAGCCTGGGCCACCACATAGTTTTCTTCCTCGTCGGCGGTTACGTATATAAATTTTTCTGTAAGGCGCGGTGTGTCGCCTGATTTATCCACAATGCGGTATGGGGCTTCAATAAAGCCATATTCGTTAATGCGGGCATATGTGGCCAAAGAGTTTATCAGGCCGATATTCGGCCCCTCTGGCGTTTCTATCGGACACATACGGCCGTAATGGCTGTCGTGTACGTCACGCACCTCGAAGGATGCACGGTCGCGGCTAAGACCACCCGGCCCAAGGGCCGACAGGCGGCGTTTGTGTATAAGCTCGCCCAGGGGGTTTGTCTGTTCCATAAATTGTGATAATTGAGAGCTACCAAAAAACTCCTTAATAGCGGCGGTTACAGGGCGTATGTTGATAAGGGCCTGGGGCGTAATGCCTTCCAGATCTTGTATGGTCATGCGCTCGCGGATAACACGCTCCATGCGGGACAAACCAATACGGAACTGGTTTTGCAGCAATTCGCCAACTGCACGGATGCGGCGGTTGCCCAAATGGTCAATGTCATCCCGGTTGCCAATGCCATAATCCAGCCCGATTATATAGTTAATAGATGCCATCATATCGTCAACGGTAATATGCTTTGGCACCAATTTGTTTTTGTTGGCGCGCAGGGCCAAAATAAGCTCTTCATTGTCCTCGTGCTGTTCCATCAACGTCATAAGTACAGGAAAGTGGACCCTCTCCTTAATGCCCACGGCAACGGGGTCAATGTCACGCATGGCAAGAAAAGCGTCTATAATAACAGTGTTATTGGTCAAAATCTTTATGGATGCTTCTTCATCCCCACGCACGGCCTTAACCCATACATACCCCGCACCGGAGTTTTGTATGGCGTCTGCGGTTTCCAGTGTAAGCACATCACCCGCGGCGGCAATGACGTCGCCCGTCAGTGGGTCTACAGCATCCTGGGTAAGGGTATATCCCTTTGCCCGGCTGCGCAAGGCCAGCTTTTTGTTAAATTTATAGCGGCCTACTTTGGCCAGGTCATATCGCTTGGGATCAAAAAACATGCTGCGCAAAAGGGATTCGGCACTTTCCACCGTTGGCGGTTCGCCGGGCCTAAGGCGTTTGTATACCTCCAACAGGCCTTCTTCCCTGTTTTTGCTCACGTCTTTTTCTATGGTTGCCATCAGCTTTGGTTCTTCTCCAAAAAGCTCAATAATCTCCGCATCTGTGGCCACGCCCATGGCACGGATAAAACACGTAACGGGTATCTTACGTGTGCGGTCTACTCTTATAGAAAAAATATCGTTACTGTCTGTTTCG
This sequence comes from Defluviitaleaceae bacterium, assembly GCA_009785595.1. GTDB lineage: Bacteria > Bacillota > Clostridia > Lachnospirales > WRAX01 > WQVZ01. Next base: position 3,599 of record WQVZ01000006.1, read on the forward strand.
TATTCCAGCCAGGCGCCCCGGTTGGGTATGACGGTGGCCGTCAGCAGCTGCTTGCCTACTTTGTCATAGTCAATATCATAATATATGCCCGGCGAGCGCACCAGCTGGCTAACCACCACGCGCTCGGCACCATTAATGATAAACGTGCCGGTGTTGGTCATTAGGGGAAATTCCCCCATAAAAATTTCCTGCTCTTTTATCTCGTTGGCTTCTTTGTTGCGCAACCTTGCCTTTATCTTAAGGGGTGCGGCATATGTCGCGTCCCGCTCTTTGCATTCTTCTATGGTATACTTAGAATCTGTTTCGTCCAAAGAGTGTCCGGCAAATTCCAGCACCAGCGTCTCGCCATAATTTGTAATAGGAGAGATATCGTTAAAAACCTCGTCCAGCCCTTCGTCAAGAAACCACTTATAGCTGTCCTTTTGCACCTCGATAAGATTCGGCATGGACAAAATCTCATCAATCTTGGAATAGCTCATACGGTCTACGCCGCCGCTTTGCACCCGGCGTATTCTGTTTTTCTCCATAGCGCATCTACTCCCTTTTCAATTAAGTTTTACTAGACCTGTTCTGCACACCGGAAATATCTCCCACAGCTGCCTTTTGCAATATTTCCAGAAATACTATAAAAATTTCCTTGATTTTTTTTAAATGTTGTGTTATACTAAACACAACGATGCGAGATATGGGTGTTTTATGCCCTTTTCCGCACATACAGACCTCTATTGTAACAGCCTTTTTTTGCCGTGTCAAGGGATTCTTTCACTTTTTGTTAATTTTTTTCACAATTTATGTATGCACCTCCGCGGCTTGTCATACTTGACAAAGCTTTTTTTGTTTGCACCCGTTTTATACAGCATAATCCACAAAAAACCACCCTGTGGAAGATTATGGGCATATTATGCACATTTTATACCCAGAGGGTCTGCCCGCCAGCCATTATCTATCCGGCCAACATAAATAACTTCCACAAACCATCCCCATGTGGTATAATATCCTAAAACCATTATTAAGCAGGTGAAAACAATGAAAATTCTGATACTGGGCGCATCATCGGCAGGCCTGGCCGCCGCGGCCCGTTTGCGCCGCCTGGACGAAACAGCCAAAATCATTATAATAGAATCAGAGGCCGCCGCGCCAATACCGGACCGCCTAAAATCCCTATATAACATCGACATACGTCTGTCCACCCAAATTGCCTGGCCGGGTATGCCTACGGTGGACGAACACGGCCCGGGGTTAGATTTAGAAGACACCCTAACCGGCCGCACATACCGCGAGAGCTTCGACAGAATTATCTACGCAGCCGCCGGTCAAACGGACCGCGTTGCTATGACCCTGCCCGTGCGCCGCAATGCCCACACCAATATATTACACCTAAGCGACCTTACCAATTTTGACATACAGTGGCAGCAGGTAGAGGCCTATTTGGCCGCATACGGCCCAAGAACCGCCGTAATTTGCGGCGCGGATATGATAAGCCTTATGGCCGCCCAGCATCTTGCCGCCCATGGCATCGCCACCACCATAATCACCCCGGAAGCCGCTGTACCCACGGATTTTGACCACGACATAGCCTGCCATATTACCCATCTTTTACAAAGAAACGGCGTAAAAATTATCACCAAAGCCAACATCGAAGGCCGGGTGGTAGAGGACGGCGGCAAGGTGCATTGCCATCTGCCTATAGGCGTTTTTGTGGCCGATATGGCCATATATTGCAGCCAGGCTTTTTCCGTTACCGCCTCCGCTGCCTCACAGGCTCCGCCGCCCGATGCTCAAAACCCCGTTGCCCGTTGCGAGTTAACCCTTAACCATACCGCCGAAAATATCCTAACCGGCATGGAGGCCCCGGCATCCCATATGGCCCCCATGGTGGGTCGCTTGGCCGCCGATATTGTATATGGCGGCGAACTTGATGACCAAGCACAAGACCCTTACAATGAAGCCTCCATCTTTTTGCGCCAAACAGAAATTTTTGGCAAAATTGCCGCAGTTTTCGGCTTTTGTGAAAAAGAACTTAATCAACAAAAAATGGACTATATATTCTCTGTGGTGCCTGTTGCCGGTGGGTTTTTAAAGCTTATTTACGATGCCGACGGCGAAATATTAGGGTTTGCTGCCCTGGGTCACGACACCACCCAATTTGCAGGCTTTATGTCCGCCATTGTCCAAATGGACGGCTGTATTTATGACCTTGTGGGGCTGGAGCTGCCAGCTACCATGCGCCCTCTGCAAACCTTGGGCAAAATAGCCCAAAATGTAATAGAAAAACGTCTTTCCATGGCATATTGGGATGAGATTACGGCTATTGATGCCACAAAAACCACATTGCTGGACGTACGCCACGCCGTTGCTCATCAGGCCCAACACATCCCCGGTTCTATCAACATACCCCTGGCCGACCTGCGCAACAGCTTGTACCGCCTGGATTTCTCCAAAGAAATTATCACCATATGCGACACCGGCAAAGAAAGTTATCTTGCCGCCCGCATATTGACACCCCACGCGCCAAAGCTGCGCCACGCCACCGGCGGGATGGCGTACTATGCCAAAATACACCCGTAGGGGCGACCTGCGGTCGCCCGATTTGAAAAAGGGGGACAACCCATGAAACAATTCACACATCTACACGTACACACAGAATACAGTCTGCTGGACGGCTCCGCAAAACTAGGCGAACTTACCACCCGCGTGGCGGAATTAGGTATGGATGCCTGTGCCATCACCGACCACGGCAGTATGTTTGGTGTTATAGACTTCTATAAAGCCGCCAAAGCCGCCGGCATCAAACCCATTATGGGCTGCGAGGTATATGTGGCCTCCGGCAGCCGCCATGATAAAGAAAACCATCCGGATAATTTTTATTACCACTTGGTGCTGCTGGCGGAAAATAACACGGGCTACCAAAACCTGATAAAACTGGTGAGCCTGGGCCACACCGAGGGTTTTTATTATCGCCCCCGTGTTGACCTGGAAATATTGCGCCAATGCAAAGAGGGCATTATCGCCCTATCCGCCTGTCTTGGCGGCCCCGTGGCAAAAAATGTGCTTAATGTATCATACGACCGTGCCGCCGCCGAGGCCAAAACATATCTGGATATATACGGCCGGGATCATTTTTTTCTGGAAATACAAGACCACGGCATGGCCGAGCAAAAGCAAGTAAACGACGCCCTGATACGCATGGCGGCAGAGCTTAATATACAACTGGTGGCCACAAACGACAGTCACTATCTTGCTGCCGACGATGCCAAAGCCCACGAAGTGCTTATTTGCATACAAACCGGCAAAACCCTGATGGATGAAGACAGAATGGGCTTTAGCGGCGACCAGTTTTATGTAAAAAGCCCGGACGAAATGTATGACCTTTTTGGCCATGTGCCTGATGCACTGGAAAATACCGTGCGCATAGCCGCCCGCTGCAATGTAGACATTGTGTTTAACGAATATAAATTGCCCAAATACGATGTACCCCCGGGACGCCAAGCCGGAGAGTATCTACGAGAGATTACCTTTGCCGGCCTGGCCCGCCGTTATGGTGAAATTACGCCGGAAGTATCCCAACGGGCGGATTATGAGCTTAACACCATAAGCTCCATGGGCTTTGATGACTACTTTCTTGTCACCTGGGATTTTATCAGCTATGCCCACAACGCCGGCATTGCCGTTGGCCCCGGCCGGGGCAGTGGTGCCGGCAGTATTGTGGCATATGCACTGGCCATTACCAATGTAGACCCGCTGAAATACGACCTGCTGTTTGAGCGTTTTTTAAACCCCGACCGTATATCCATGCCGGATTTTGATATAGATTTTTGCTACGAACGACGGCAGGAAGTTATCGACTATGTTGTAGAAAAATACGGCAAAGACCGGGTAGCTCAAATTATCACCTTTGGTACAATGGGGGCAAAAGCCGTGGTGCGCGACGTGGGCCGCGGCCTGGGCATGGCCTATGCCGAGGTGGATGCCATTGCAAAAATGATACCCTTTGCCCTGGGCATGACCATAGAGCGTGCCTTGGAAATGAGCCCGGAACTGCTAAAAGAGTACAGAGAAAACGAACAAGCCCGCACCTTGATAGACATGGCCCGCCGTCTGGAAGGTCTACCGCGCCACGCCTCCACTCACGCCGCCGGTGTGGTGATATCCGATGCACCCCTGATGGAGCATGTGCCGCTAAATCAAAACGACGGGGTAATTACCACCCAATTTGACATGAACACCCTGGAAGAGCTGGGCCTGCTTAAAATGGACTTTTTAGGCCTACGCACCTTGACGGTGATAAAACATACCGTGGACGAGGTAAAACGCCGCCACGGTATCGAAATAGACATTGACAATATGAACATGGACGACCCCAAGATTTTTGAGGCAATATCCGCAGGGCGCACCGAGGGCATGTTCCAGCTGGAAAGCCGCGGCATGACATCCCTGATGAAAGAACTCAAACCCGCTGGCATAGGCGATTTGTCCGCAGGTGTGGCATTGTTTCGCCCCGGCCCTATGGATTTTATTCCCAAGTATGTCCGCAGCAAAAACAGCGGCTCGGCTATTACATACACCCATCCTGCTTTGGAACCCATCTTAAAAGAAACATATGGCTGCATCGTATATCAAGAGCAGGTTATGCAAATTGTGCGGGACCTTGGCGGCTACAGCCTGGGCCGAAGCGACCTGCTACGCCGCGCCATGAGCAAAAAGAAAGCTGATGTTATGGAAGAAGAAAAGGCATATTTCATCCATGGCATCCCTGGTGAGGTCGCGGGCTGTGTGGCTAATGGCATACCTGTTGCCACCGCCGAACGTATTTTTAACGAAATGATGGACTTTGCAAAATACGCCTTTAACAAGGCCCACGCCGTGGCATATGCTGTCATCGGCTACCAAACCGCCTGGCTAAAAATATACTATCCCACAGAATATATGGCGGCACTGATGACCAGCGTAATGGGCAATACCGACAACGTAGCCCACTACATAAACGAATGTAAAAAAATGGGCCTAACCGTCTTGCCGCCGGATGTTAACGAAAGTTTCGGCCATTTTTCCGTGTCAGAACATCAAGGCAAAACCGCCATACGCTTTGGTATGAACGCCATAAAAAACCTGGGACGGCCCACGGTGGCAGCCATTGTGGCAGGGCGCGCCAAAGACGGGCCATACTCCACACTTACAGAATTTATCAGCCGCCTTGACAGCGGCGACATTAACAAGCGGGGACTGGAAAGCCTGATAAAAGCCGGGGCTTTTTCATCCTTTGGCGGCAACCGCTGTCAGTATATGAATGTATACGAACGCTTTCTCTCCGGTGCCGCCAGCACACGCAAAAATAATATAGAAGGGCAAATGAGCTTGCTGGAAATGGCCTTTGGGCAAGAAAGCGAAGAGCTGTATCACGATGACCTGCCCAATTTAGAAGAATTCCCCGTCAAAAAGCTGCTGGCAGACGAAAAAGAAGTTATGGGCATATACATAAGCGGCCATCCCCTGCTGGAATATGACGAACAAATAAAACGCCATGTAAGCCACTACAGCACCGATTTTGCCCAGGGGGACGAGGACGAGCTGATAGAACATGAAGCCGAAACCAGCCTGACCGATGGCCAGCGCGTGGTGATAGGCGGCATCATTGCCAAAAGAAATATCGTATACACCCGCCGCAACAACAACGCCATGTGCTTTCTTACATTAGAAGATATGTTTGGCTCTGTGGAAGCCGTTATTTTCCCCAATATATACCAAATCCACGGCAACCAGCTGTTGGACGGCCGAGCCGTTATCATAGAAGGCAAGGTAAGTCTACGGGAAGACCAAGGCAATGCGGTTATTGCTGATAAAGTCCGTATTTTAGACAAAGACGAAGATAAAATTAGCACTGACACAGCCCTATGGCTAAAAATCCCCTACCAATCCGCCGTAACTACGGAAGAGTTGATGAATACCCTATCCCAATACGGCGGCGACACCCCAGTGGTGGTATATGACGAAAAAACCGGCCAGCGTATGCGGGTGACGGATAAATATTGGGTAAACTGCGCTAACCAAGACCTGCTGACAAAACTGCGGGACATGCTTGGCACAGGATCTGTAGTAATAAAGTAGAGGCGATCGTCCTAGGTCGCCCAACATACCTGGAGGAATTAAATTTGCAAAACAAAGACACCAAGAAAAAAATAGGCATACTTACATCCGGCGGTGATGCCCCGGGCATGAACGCCGCCATACGCGCCGTGGTGCGCACAGCTACATTTCACAATATACAGGTGCTTGGCATACGACGGGGCTTCGAGGGTCTGATGACGGCAGATTTTCGCGAAATGACCGCCAAGGATGTCTCCGATATAATTCACCGTGGCGGCACCATATTGCGCACCGCCCGCTGCGAAGATATGCTAACCCCCAACGGCCCCGACAAAGCCGCCCAGGTATGCCAAGTGTTGGCCCTGGATGGTCTGGTAGTTATTGGCGGCGATGGCTCCCTTAACGGCGCGGCCCAGCTGGCACGCCGGGGCGTTAATGTCTATGGCATACCCGCTACCATCGACCTTGACATCAATTATTCCGAATATACCATAGGCTTTGACACCGCGGTTAACACAGGCATGGATGCCGTTAACAAAATCCGGGATACTTCCGGCTCTCACGAGCGATGCTCTGTGGTAGAGGTAATGGGTCGTAACTGCGGCCAAATTGCCCTGTGGTGCGGCATGGCCGGTGGCGCGGAAGATGTGATGATACCCGAATGCAACGAGCAAGTAATGGATGCATCAAGACTGATACGCCAAATTATGGAAAACCGCGGCAAAGGTAAACACCACAACCTTATATTGGTAGCCGAAGGTGTAGCCGAAAACTTCGGCGACAGTGAGGCCCTAGCCCGCGAAATTGAGCGCATTACCGGCATAGAAACCCGCGCCACCATATTGGGTCATCTGCAACGTGGCGGCGCGCCCACCGCCGCGGACAGAATGCACGCAGGCATGATGGGATATAAAGCCGTGGAGCTTTTTCAAAATGGGGTGCAAAACCGCGTTATAGTGATGAAAGACGGCAGGTATGACCACCTGGATATTTTTGAGGCTCTCGAGACGGAAAAGCCCTATAACTCTCGGCTTTATGATATAATCAAGGTTTTGTCAATATAGATTGCCTTGCATTCGTATGGCACGCCGCAACACTCTTAAAGGAGCGAAAACATGTATCAATTATACGAGTTAAAAAAGGCTAAAAACTGGGCTATAGGCATGATAGTTGCCGCCATCATCCAATTCATCGTCACAATAATCTTGCTGCGGACAGGTTGGTGGGCACCGTTTTTCTTTATATTGGGCGCGATATTCCTCATGTCAGGCATTGTGCTAAATGTTGTGTGCAGTAGCCACCGCCGCTCTATGAAAGAATTTGAAGAAATGGTGGATAGAAAAATAAAACAGGCCACAGGAGAGGGTATATGATTTCACTTAGAGAAATAACCGTGAACAACTTTTCGGATGTAATTGCCTTGCAGGTGGCAGATAGTCAGACGCATTTGGTGCTGTCCAACGCCATATCCATCGCCCAGTCAAAGGTTATGCCCGAATGCATACCCCTGGCTATTTACAAAGACGACATGCCCGTGGGCTTTTTGATGTATTGCAAAGACAGGGACGATGATGAATACTGGCTTTATCGCCTGATGATAGACACCCACCACCAGGGCCATGGCTATGCCAAACAGGCGATGGAGATACTTGTAAGCAAGATAAAAGAGGACAAAACCAAGCACAAAATCCTGCTGGGCGTACACAGGGACGGCGGTGCTTCGGTTAGGGTGTACCAAAGCCTGGGGTTTGTCTTTACCGGCCAGGTTTTTGGCCAGGAGCATATCATGCAGCTGGATTATTAGCAAGAACCCATTATTGAATGCAGGTTCTAAGGACAACCGTCCTCAGTTGCCAGATTTTACCAAACACAGGAGGGGATTTTTTATGACAATGAGAAAAACCAAAATTGTGGCCACACTAGGCCCGGCCACCAATGATGTGGAGACCATGAAGCGGCTGATAAAAGCCGGAATGAACACCGCCCGCATTAATTTTTCCCATGGCAGTTACGAAAGCCATGCGGTTACTATAAATGCGCTCAAATCCGCACGCAAGGCCCTCGACGCTCCCGTAGCCTTAATGCTGGACACCAAAGGGCCGGAAATACGCATAAAGTCCTTTGCCGCCGGGGAAGTTGAGCTTAAAAAAGGCCAAACCTTCACAATTACCACCGATGATATTGAGGGAGACGAAAACCGCGTATCTGTTACATATGACGAGCTACCCAACGATGTGGCTACAGGCAACAGAATACTATTGGACGACGGTCTAATAGAACTACGTGTAACTCGCATAAGCGGCAACGAAATACAATGCACCGTGTTAAATGACGGCAAATTAGGCAGCAATAAGGGCGTAAACCTACCGGACAGCAATGTTTCCCTGCCGTCTATGACAGAAAAGGACATGGAGGACATAAAGTTCGGTATAAAGCATGGTTTTGACTTTTTGGCGGCGTCTTTTGTGCGCACGCCAAAGGATGTGCTGGAAATACGCCAGGTACTGGAAGATAACGACGGCACTCACATTCAAATTATAGCCAAAATAGAAAACCGCGAGGGCATAGACAATTTACAGTCTATATTGGAAGTAGCCGACGGCATTATGGTAGCCCGTGGAGATATGGGCGTGGAAATACAACCAGAAGAGGTGCCGCTGATACAAAAAGAGATGATAAAAAAGGCCAATGTGGCGGGCAAGCCCGTTATTACAGCCACCCAGATGCTGGATTCTATGATAAACAACCCGCGCCCCACCCGCGCTGAGGCTAATGACGTGGCCAATGCCATTTTCGACGGCACCGACGCTATAATGCTTTCCGGCGAAACCGCAAAGGGCAGTTATCCCGTGGAAAGTGTGAAGATGATGGACCGCATTGCCCGGCGCATCGAGGATAGCCTGGACTATGCCCGCGCCCTATGGCAAAGAAGCAGCCAAAATGTAGTAAACGTCACCAATGCCATCACATTTGCCACATGCAGCATCGCCGCCGACCTTGACGCATCCTGTATTGTCACCGTCACCAAAACCGGCTTTACCGGACGCATGGTGGCAAAATACCGCCCTAACTGTCCGATACTGGTTGTTGCCGCAAACGAAGTGGTATGGCGGCGCATGTCCCTTGTTTGGGGCGTACAGTCCACCATTGCAAAAATGGTGGAAAGTGACGAAGAACTCTTCGAAGTGGCAGGCCAATGTGCTATGGATGCCGAACTGGCCAAAAACGGTGATGTTATTGTAATTGTGGCCGGTGTACCTGTGGGTGTGGCGGGGTCTACCAATTTGGTAAAAGTACAGATTGTTGGCGACATACTAGCCAAAGGCCGCGGCAATATTATCTGCAAAAAGCCTGTGGTTGGCAAAACCGCCGTCATAAAACCATCCGAAGACGCCGGCAGAACCTTCCAGGAAGGCGACATTCTTGTGGTGGCCCAAACTAACGACAGCATGATGGACTATATCCGCAAAGCAGGTGCCGTGGTGGTGGGTACCGACCAAAACCTGGACAACACCCATGCCGAAATAGCCTGCCGCGCCCTTAAAAAACCCCTTATAATCTGCAACGAGCGTGTCATAGACCTTATACGCACGGGCATTACGGTTACTGTTGACTGCGAAGCCGGTTTCGTGTATAATGGAACCCTAACAGAAAGATAATATATATACAAATCCTGAAATGTTCGCCAGCCTTTATTTTGAACCTACATTTTCGATATGGGATTCCAAATGAAGCTGCGTATGACAGGCCGCTTACTAATTCCCAGGGCATATGCCCTGAGGCTGCGGAAGTCAAAAGCCGCTATGAGGAAACCCACCTGGCTTTGCTAGGGCGTCAAAATGGGGCAACGGCATTTTGGGATTTTTTTATTGCAAAAGCAAAAGCGACATATCGCTGCTTCCACCGGGAAGTTATACTTGAAATTCTGCCGTCTTGTATGGTACAATGTACCCATAGACGGGAGGCAGAAGGATAAATGCAGTTAAAAATACTTAAAAACAAAAAAATAATCGCCTTAGTGCTGGCATTATGTCTTAGCGCGGCTTTTTTGTTTCCTGTCGGCCTTATTTTTGTATACACAAACCACACCCACACATGCTGCGGTGACGAATACCGCATATACACCAATACCGCCAACAATATTGGCTTGTGCTGTAAAATATGCATAAATGTACATAATGCAAAAAATCTCATTACGGTTTATGCGGCTTCTGGTTCAAGCGTGCTTTTGGTGCTTTTGTGGCTGTCTGCCCTATATTTAATTTTAAAGTCTGTTTTTTCTCGGGTAAATCTTTCCCCTGTTTCCTTGAAGGTTAGAATGAACAATTAAGCTGGCGCACTATAATTCAATGTAGGCACCACCCTAATCTAACATTTAAAGGAGAAATTTAATATGAAAAAAACAACATTGCTTTTGGCATTGGTTCTTTTGGCTGTCATGATATTTGCGGCTTGCAGCCGCGGCGGCACCGAATGGATAAGCCCCATGGTTTCTTTTAACATAGACGGACAAAGGGCTTCTGCATGGAGCAGCCAATATGACTTACACCGCAACGAGACTTTTGAGTATGTTTTTAGACTTAACAACGCCGATGTGCCCATAACACCTGCGGCACTAATAGACGGCGGCGCGTTGCCCGCTACTGTAAATTTAAGTTATGACGGCGAAGGCGATTATCTTACAAGAATTGTGGTATTTGCATACAATTTCTTTGACCACGGCCGCCCTGCAAGAATTGCCGCCCATGGGGGCGAACCAAATCCCCAGGAAATTCTGGTTCTTTGGCAAAACCCCGCAAACGGCCACTGGTTTAATCTTATCCAGGACGGTATAGGGCGCACCGCCGCAACAATGGGCGAACATCATGATGATCTTATGAGCTTGGTAAGAGATACTCCGCAATATACTTTTAGACTAAACAGCGAAACCGTACAAGATATTTCCGAATTGGATCTTTTTATCGTTGCAACAACAGGGCCTACAAGGGATGATGAGTATACAAGAAGCGGCTATTCCCTCACCTTTGCCATCGAGACACCCGATATCGACAACCACTTCCATAGCTGGGAACTCTTGGCGGCAAGCGGCACGATGGTTATAGTTGAATAATGCAGGGGGCATATGTTGCTATGTTTAAAAGGCTCGTAATGCTTTTGGCAATTATGCTGGTCAGTCTGCTGCTTGTCGGCTGTGATGCTGCACCCCGCGATAGTGACGAAAATACCGCCAATATTGTTGCAACAGTTTTCCCGTTATATGATTGGACAAGGGTTATTTTAGGCAGCAATCCCGGTAACTTAACAGCAACCTACCTGCTAGAAAGTGGGGTTGATTTACATAATTACACCCCTTCTGTTCGGGATGTGGCCCTAATAAGCACATCGGACCTATTTTTGTGGGTTGGCGGCAAATCGGACACATGGGTCTTAAACGCCATGGCCAATCCGCAAAATCAATACCGCCGCAATGTGCCTGTTATGCGGATGCTGAGCATCCACGAAACACAAATATTCCCCATAGACGGCGTTATTCCCGGAGATGTTGGCGGAGAAGACTGCTGTGGCGGCACCACCCATGATGAACATGTTTGGCTTTCGTTACCTTTTGCCAAGCGTTTTGTGGAGCGTATCCGCGACGAAATAATTATCCTTGACCCGGAAAACGAGGAATATTACAACACAAATGCGGCAGCATATATAACGGCATTGGATGACCTGCACCGCCAATTTTCCCAAATGGTTGAGCTTGCGGCGCGACAAACCATACTTGTGGTTGACAGATTTCCGTTTTTGTATATGACCATCGATTATAATCTGGAATTTTTGTCGGCTTTTGATGGATGTTTTGCCGCAACAGAAATTAGTATGCAAAGACAGGCCGAACTTGCAAACGCAGTAAATAACCTTAACCTGGACGCAATTATGATTATTGACAACCACCCCGTTGCCAATGCTGTTTCCTATGCGGCGGGCAGAGAGCTGCAAGTCATAGAGCTACAAGATTTTCAGTCCATAAGTCGTTATCATATTCAGCAGGGAATGACATTTTTGCAGGGAATGCAACAAAATCTTGAAGCGTTAAGCGCGGCATTAAATTAGGATGTGTACAACAATGAGTTTAAGTATTAGTGATTTAAGCATTGGCTATGACGGCGTAGCCATACTGGATGATATAAATTTTAATATAAACAGCGGCTCTTACCTGTGCATTGTTGGAGAAAACGGCACGGGTAAGAGCACCTTGCTCAAAACAATATCCAATTTGCATAAGCCTATTTTTGGTGATATCAGCTTTGGTGTCTCGCGAAGAGAAATAGGCTATTTGTCCCAACAAACTGCTGTGCAAAAAGATTTTCCTGCCACCGTAAGCGAAATTGTCGCAACGGGAACCTTGAGCAAAGGCAAATGGTACAGGCCATTTTACAGCAAGCAGGAAAAAGAGCTTATTTCTTGGGCTATCGAAAAAACAAATATCACAGATATTAGGGATAAATGCTTTCGTGAGCTTTCCGGCGGCCAGCAAAGGCGCGTTTTGTTGGCGCGCGCGCTTGTTGGGGCAAAAAACTTTATAATTTTAGATGAGCCCACGACAGGGTTAGACCCGGCGGCAACAAAGGATTTTTATGAGCTGCTTGAAAAACTTAACCGGAACGATGGCATAACAATAATAATGGTGACCCATGATGTCGAAAGCGCAATTAGATATGCCACACATGTTTTGCATCTTCAGTCCGATGACTATTTCTTCGGAACATTGGGCGAATATTCGCAGCTCCGCAAAGGAGGTGCAGACGAATGACGGCTCTTGAATTATTGCGCTTTCCCTTTGTGCAATACGCACTTATCGTCTCTGCCTTAATGGCGGTTTGCGCTTCTTTAATAGGCGTGCCCCTCGTTTTAAAACGCTATTCTTTTATGGGTTTTGGGCTGTCCAATGTAGCCTTTATGGGCATGGCCTTTGCTATTGTAATTGACGCCACAAATTCTTTGGCCATCGTAATGCCCCTAACAGTAGCCGCCACCATATTGCTCATTGGTTTTGGCAATCGCTTTAAAAAAATAAGCGGGGACGCCTCTCTTGCCATGATAACAGTCGGCTCCCTTGCCATTGGGCATTTTGCCATCAATACCTTTTCTATGCGGGGAAACATAACCGCTGACGTTAGCGAAACCCTTTTTGGCGGTATGCGGCTTTTAACATTACAAATGCCCGACGTTTGGCAAAGCATTGCCCTCACAGCCGCGGTTATCTTCTTTTTCGCGTTTTTTTATCGCAGAATTTTTGCCATTACCTTTGATGTGGACTTTATGCAAGCAACAGGGCAGCGGCCACTTATTTATGAGCTTTTACTGTCAGCAATAACCGGCGTTGTAATAGCAATGTCAATGAATCTTTTAGGCTCGCTGCTAACCGCATCATTAATCATTTTTCCGGCACTTTCGGCTATGCGGCTGTTTAAGTCATATAAAACCGTCGTAATTTTTGCCGCCATAGCAGCGGCAACTTGTTCGCTTCTTGGTATTCTTGTTTCAATTTTATTTGAATTACCAGTAACAACAACCATAATTTTAATGAATATCACTTTATTTCTTGTGTTGCTTGCCGTAGATACGCTTCGCAAGATATTGGTATAAATTAGCTAACGGAGGTGCTACACATGTCATCCAAAGCAAAAGCCAGAAGACAGTTGGCCTTAAAAAAAGCCAAACGCAGAAACCGCATAATAGCGGCAGTATGCGGCGTTGCCCTTATGGCAATAGTGGCGTTTTTTGTTATTTCTCATATCCAGCAAATAGGAACCCGTGTTTTCGTCAGCGGCCGAAATTCGGTTACATTAAATACAGACGGAACATTTAGTGCCATACTTCCCCATGGTGTTATGAGGCGCGGCACATTTAGCGAAACCACTTCCGGCGGAATAACTGCCGTTTCCTTTGTGCAGGACAATACATTCGCCATAGGGAGCATAAGCGGCAATGTGCTGACCATACCGGAAGAATGGGACGACGGGCATTTTCACCCCAGAGACTTTACTTTGAGGCGTTGATATAAAACATGAAAGAGGTATTTTGTATGAAAAAATTAAAAATAGGTATTGTTGTATGTATTGCTCTCGTAATTATATTTTTACTTTCTGCATGCGAGGCCCAACAAGGGATTAACAATGCCGGCGGCAATGTTTTTTCCATTGAAGAAATTAAAGACAACACAGCTAATTATGCCGGCGCAATAACCCTCATAGGTGTTGTGAGCAGCTCTGCCACACAGGATTTTGCCTTGCAAAACGAAGCGGGAACTTTCGAAATTCTTGTTGATTATCGTGGAAACCAAGCACTTCCGCAAATTGGAGATATAATTTCGGCGACGGGCCAACTTAGAGAAAACCGTCCATGCTGTGGACCCGGATTTACATTAACTTCTACAAGCTTTGAGGCGGTGGAGTAAAAAAGTATGAGTATTTTTAAATTTGTATTTAGGAACATATTGCGCCGCAAAGGGCGTTTTATATTCACGCTTTTGGGCATAACCATCGGCATGGCGTCGTTTGTTGCGCTTTTGTCTATGAGCGATAATCTACGGTCGGAAGTATCCCAACAAGCCGATGACTTAGGGGCAGACATAATTGTCATGGGCAGGGTTGACTGCCCTTTTATTCATCGTGCTGTTTTGGCAGGAGAACAACTGCCAGAATCAGTACCCCGTGAAATCGTTGGTCAAATCGCTGCAATCAACGGCATTACGGCAGCCATTCCATATCTTACACTCGGCACGTCCATACAGCAAACCCCCGTCACACTTGTAGGCATCTTGCCAAATGAAATGAAAGCGCACAGGGGATGGAGCGTAACATCAGGAGCATTTTTTGAGGATGAAGGCGAAAATTCCGTAGCCATCGGTTCTGCCACAGCCACAAGGTTTAATTTAGAAATAGGCAATACGCTGACTTTTAGAGGACAAGACTTTCCCATTACGGCGATTTTGCGTGAAACAGGCAGTAATGATGACATATCTGTCTTTATGCCGCTTTATGTAGCACAAGAAACCTTTGGCTTGGATGATTATGTGTCGTTTATAGTTGTAACCGTAGATAATGTGGCCAATACAGAACGATATATATCCGCGATTATGGATATTGCAAACCTATCTGTATCAACAAACGAAGAGCTTTTAAGTTCTGTTCTGCTGATACTGGGTTCTTTGGATGTTACGCTGCAGCTAATTGCCGGTGTTGCCTTAATTGCCGCCGCGTTTGGAATAATTAACACTATGATGACCGCCATATACGAACGACGACGCGAGATTGGCATATTAAGAGCAACCGGCTGCAAACGAGGAGCGATTTTTAAGATATTTATATTAGAATCCGGTTTATATGGCTTGCTGGGCGGCTTATCTGGTTTTGCTGTTGGTTTTGTGGTTTCGCGGCTTGCAGCCCCGCTTATCGAGCAAAATGAGTTTGTTGCAGCGCTTGGCAACCCCGACACGGCAGTTGCGTTCTCCGCACCCTTGTTTTTTACCGTGATCGCGCTTTCTGTTTTAATTTCTGCTGTGTCAGGACTATACCCCGCATGGAAAGCCTCAAAATTAACCCCCATGGAGGCCATTAGAAATGTCTGATTGGATAATTAGAACAGAAAACTTAGAAAAAACATATGGCACCAAAGTAAAAACCCATGCCCTCAAAGACGTCAGCCTAAAAATCCCCAGGGGTTCGTTTAGTTGCATAATTGGCCCATCCGGACACGGAAAAAGCACCCTTTTGCAGCTTATAGGCGGTTTAGACAAACCAACAAGCGGGCGTGTATTTATAGACAATATTGATATTTCATCGCTAAATGACAATAAGCTGTCAGAAATTAGATGCGAAAAAATTGGGTTTGTGTTTCAATCATTTAATTTGTTAGAAAATCTGACCGCCAGCGAAAATATCCAAACAGCTATGATGTTTGCAGGAACAAGTCAAAAATCCGCAAACAGCCGGGCATTAGAACTTTTGGATATGGTAGACCTATCAGATAAATCAAATTCAAAACCATCTGAACTTTTGGGCGGACAATTGCAACGGGTTGCAATAGCAAGATCGCTTGCCAACGACCCTGATATTCTCTTAATGGACGAACCCACGGGAAATCTTGATTCTCAATCAGAGAAAGATGCACTGGAACATATTTTTAACATCCATAAAACAGGAAAAACCATTGTTGTTGTTACACATAGCAGCGATATTGCCAAGCAGGCAGAGTTGTTATTTGAAATACGTGACGGGCGGCTAATGCAACCGTTCCGGGCGACTCCATGATATAACGAAGGGAAGCTACAGGGCGCACAAGTGTGCGCCCTGTAGCTTTTGTTTTATGACTTAGCTGCAACCAGTGGTGGTGCCGCAGTTCGTGCACACCTTGCACACACCGCTTTGCACCATTTTGTCACTGCCGCAGGATGTGCAGGTTTCGCCGTAGATGATATCGGCATCGGTGTAACTTAGGTCTTTAATGGCGGACTGGTCTTTTTGGGCCATGCCCTCGGGCTTTATCTGGCAGTTGTCATAATTGCCGTAGGAGATGTCGATGACCTTGCTTATCAGGTCAGACACAGAGCTGACAGAGCCGATATATGGGTGGCCGGAGACCAGGCCGGAGGGTTCGTAAGCTTGGCGGCGGTTTATTTTGGCTATATTTTGGGCCGGGATGCCGCTTTGCAAGGATATGGAAATAGTGGCGGCCAGGCTGCCTAGCATACCTTTTACGGTGGTGCCTTGTTCGTCACAGAAGGCAAAGATTTCTGCCAGATGCTTGGTGTCATCCGGCAAATTAAGGTCTGCGGCATCATTGTCGTTATAGAATGATGCAATTACAAATACATCGGTGTTGGCCACTTTGGCTTCATGTACCCGCGCGACACGTATGCCCGTGGGCTTTTTGCGTTTTGCGCCGTTTTTGTTTGATGGTGCAGTAGCAGACAGCGCGGCCAGGTCATAGCCCTCGGCATCTTTGGCTATAATTTGGCTGACAAGGTCGGAAATAGAGCTGGCGTTTTTCACAAAAGGATGGCCAGATATCATGCCGCTGGGCTCATACATATGCCCGGCGTACATTTTGGCAATTTCGTCAGCGGGCATACCATATTGCAGGGATTTTGAGATACCTATGCCCATGGTTTCCAGCAGGCCTTTTGTAAGAGAGCCTTGCTTACCCGCCACAATAAATACCTCGCACAACTTGCCGTGAAGCACACCGTCTTCCGGGCCGTAGAAGGATGTTATAACATACACACGGGTGCGGCTTTCCACAAACAATGCCTCATGTATACGGGCATGGCGTATGCCCAGTGGACGCACGCGGCCATGCAGGTCTTTTTTATCGTTGTTAAGCGGCTGGTTTTCTTTGCTGCCATCGCGATACAAGGCCACGGCTTTAACACCCAGCTCCCAAGACAGGCGGTATATGTCTTTGATATATTCCGCAGTGGCCTGGCGTGGCAGGTTTACAGTCTTGCTGATGGCACCGGTGACGTGTGGTGTCAGTGCCGCCAACATACGCACATGGCTTTCGGGGCTTAAAAAGCGCTCGCCGCTGCCGCAACGATTAGCAGTGTCAAAAACCCGCACATGCTCCGGCCGGTGGCTTATGTGTGGGGCGCCTTCTATTTTGCCGTCCACCAGGTTGCCGGCTTCGTCGGTACGCATTATGTACTGTATAATTTCGTCAATTTGCTTCTCGGTGTATCCTAAATTCTCCAGCCCATGGCATATGGCTTTGTTTTCCACAACCATGCTTCCGCCGCCCACCAGTTTTTTAAAGGCAATGTGGGTGAAGAAAGGCTCGGCAGATGTAGAATCGCAGTCCATGGCAAAAGCAATAGTGCCCGTTGGGGCCAGCACACTTACCTGGGCGTTGCGATAGCCGTGTTGTTCACCCACGGCAATGGCGGCCGCCCATGTGGCGTTAAGACATTCGGACAGACTGTCCATGCCGATTGAGCGCAAGGCATCGTGATTTATGGTGACAGGCTCGTATGGCATATCCTCAAACACACCACCCACGCTTGCTGCCGCGGCATGGTTACGTATTACACGCTTCATATGTGGGGCGTTGGTGGAAAAATGCTCAAAAGCTCCTATTTTTGCCGCCATCTGACCAGAAACATAATAAGAATAGCCTGTCATTATGCTGCACAGGGCTGCACCCATATTGCGGGCACGGTCAGAATCATATGGCAGGCCCATATACATAAACAGCGCGCCAATATTAGTAAGACCAATGCCTGTGGTGCGGAATTTATGGCTTTTGCGGGCAATGTCGGCCGTGGGAAACTGGCCCCAATGTATGGTAGATTCCAGCACCATTTGTATCATACGTATGGCGTGGCAATATCCTTCTACATCAAAGGTGCCGCTGGCCGCGTCGTAAAATTTAAGTACATTTATACTGGCCAGGTTGCAGGCTGTGTCATCCAAAAACATATATTCACTGCATGGGTTGGAGCCGTTAATGCGGTTGTGCAGGGCGTTTACGTCACCGTCTTCACCGGCAGGGCAGGTGTGCCAGGCGTTTATCACATCGTCATATTGCACGCCGGGGTCGCCGCAGCGGTGGGCACATTGGGCAATGGCCTCCCAAATTTCGGCCACATCCAGGTCAGTATTTATGACATCCGTCACGCGGCCTTTTACCTGCCATTTTGCGCCCTGTTCGTTAAGCAATTTCATAAAGGCATTAGGAATACGCACAGAATTATTAGCGTTTTGGCCGCTAACGGTATCGTATGCTTCGCCGTCAATGCCGGTGTTGTAGCCCATTTTGCCCAGGGCCACAACTTTGTCCTCTTCCCGAGACTTCCATGTTATGTAATCCATAATTTCCGGATGGTCAAGGTCAAGAATATTCATTTTGGCCGCCCGGCGGGTGGTGCCGCCGCTTTTTATGGCACCTGCGTTGCGGTCACTTACTTTTAGAAAAGACATAAGGCCGGAAGACTTGCCGCCGCCGGAGAGATATTCGCCACGGGCGCGTATTTTGCTCCAATTAGACCCCACGCCGCTGCCATATTTAAACAGCAACGTCTCAGTAGCCATAGCTTGCGTAAGGGATTTGTCACCCAGCAACGAATCTTCCACGCCCAGTATAAAGCAGGCGCTGCCCTGGGTTCTTTCGTATCCACTGGTGGCTTGTACCACCTTATTTTGCTCAATGTCATAGTAAAAATGGCCGTTGCCGGAGCCTTTGATACCATAAGAATGGTACAGCCCCGTGTTAAAAAACTGTGGGCTGTTGGGTGCCCATCGCTGATCCAGCAACATATACGCCAGCTCGTCATACACCACTTGCTTGTCCCCTTCGCCAATAAGCCCTTCATCGGCCATAGAAAGCACCCAAAAATTAACCATGCGGTGGACAATTTGGCGCATGGACGTTTCGCCGGAAAAAATTACCTTGCCGGATTCGTCCCGCACCTCTTTTACAAAATACTTGCTGGCAATGATATCTACGGCGTTTTGGCTGTAATGCTCGGGAAATTCCAGCCCGCGCATGTCTGTAATGGTCTTGCCGGTGGAATAGTCTTTTAACATTATATCCACTTTTTTCCAAGGGAATAGCCCATATACCCCTTGAGAAAAGCCGTCCACGACGGCTTCACAATTAGGCAAATTTTTGGTAAAATGCCTTGCCGCTTTCAAATTTTCGACCCCAATGTTGTCACCTGTTTGTTTTTTTGCTGAATTTTGTCCCATTTCGAAACCCCTTTTACATGTGTATTTCCGAAAGTTATTGCCAAATAAACACACCAGCCACCGAGCCGCAGTCTTCTTTATAAGAGATCCCGAGGCAAGCCCGAAATGACAGGAAAGACGGCATATTTACCTATACAAACTCTCAAATTTCCGTACCCATCCAGTATATCAGACCCGCCGACATAAAAATAGGGCTTGAATATTATAATTTTTGTGATATAATGAGGGGTGGTATTAGTAGGGGCGGCCGGTGGTCGCCTTTTAGTAAGTTAGCGAGCGTGATAACATGTGGAAAAATTAATTATACAAGCAAATGAAATATTAGCCCAGCTGGACTTTGAGGCCATTTGGCCAGGGTTTGCACAATCCGCCTTTTGTCATTCCGGGCTTGACCCGAAATCCCTCACAGATCCGGAGCTACTTGCCGCCCATATGGTGCGCAAAATGTTCGTGACTTTTCGCGCCGATATATCTAGTGACGAAACCTCTGTGGATTATCCCGTGGACTTGGACAATATGCAGTTGAAGCTGGCAGAAAACCACTATTTAGCCAAGGCTTTTGCAGAAAACAGCATGGTGGATTTGCAACAGTTTGCGGTATTGCGCCGTGCTAGAAGCCGCATTATCGGCGAGGTCATTAACATGGAAGAAATATGGGAAAACAGGGACGGCACAGCGGAATATGCCGGGTTGATGGCCCTAAACCAAATAAACCGCGGCAAATTTGTGGAGGCAGTTGGACAGCATATATTCCATATGCGCAGAGCTGAAAACCTGCTGGATATGGGTAAATTGTCTGTTTCTGTGGGATGCATGCTGTGCTTTGTTTTAAGGTCTTTCGGGGTGGATTTATCCAAAAGCCGCGACCTGTTCAGCCTTATACCACACGAAACTACCGAAATCGAGGCGCTTTTTAATGGAATATATCGTAAAAACTGAAAATTTGGTGTTTGAATATCAGGTATTGCCAACCGAAGAGGGCGGCGAAACCCAGCGGGAAGCCGCCCTTGCCGGTGTTGACATAACCGTGAAACAGGGCGAATTTGTGGCGGTTTTGGGCCACAACGGCAGTGGCAAATCTACCTTAGCAAAGCAGATAAATTGCCTGCTTTTGCCCACGTCGGGGACGGTGTGGGTTAAGGGTATTGCCACCGCCGATGGGGACAGAGCCTGGGACATACGCAGCTCTGTGGGTATGGTGTTCCAAAACCCCGACAACCAAATTATCGCCACAATTGTAGAGGAAGACGTGGCCTTTGGCCCGGAAAACCTGGGCGTGGCCCCGGCGGAAATACGCAAGAGGGTGAATGGCGCCCTGGCGGCGGTGGGTATGACCCAATATGCCGGCAACCCGCCCCATTACCTGTCCGGAGGGCAAAAGCAGCGGGTGGCCATTGCCGGTATTTTAGCCATGCGTCCGGATATTATTGTATTGGACGAACCCACAGCCATGTTGGATCCCATCGGCCGACGTGAGGTTATGGACGTGGTTAAGATTCTTAATCGCGAAGAAGGCATTACCATAATTTTTATTACACATTTTATGGATGAGGCCGTACAGGCTGACCGTGTTATTGTTATGGAAGAAGGTAAAATAGCCATGGAAGGCACACCCCATGCGGTTTTCTCACGTATAGACGAATTAAAGGCCATTGGGCTGGACGTGCCACAATGCGCCGAAATTGGGTTGCGGTTGCGACAAGCAGGCATTGACATGCCGACGGATATTTTGACCATAGATGAACTGGTGGAGGCTATATGTCAATACAAATAGTTAATGTAGACTATACCTACAGCAGGGGTACAGCTTTCGAAAAAAAGGCCCTTAATAACGTTAGTCTCACCATCGAAAAAGGCGAATTTGTGGGGCTTATTGGCCATACCGGCAGCGGTAAGTCTACCCTGATACAGCACCTTAATGTGTTGATGCGGCCGGATTCCGGCAGTATTATTATTGACGGCGAAGATATTGGGGCGGATAAATCGCGCCTAAAAGCCATACGTTCCAAGGTTGGTCTGGTTTTTCAATACCCAGAGCATCAATTGTTTGAAATGACAGTATATAAAGACGTGGCCTTTGGCCCCGCAAATGCGGGACTTGATGCTGACGAAGTCAATAAAAGGGTGCTGGATGCCTTGGCTATAGTTGGCATACCAGAAGAATTACACCAAAAGTCGCCATTCGAGCTTTCCGGCGGCCAAAAACGCCGTGTGGCCATTGCAGGCATACTAGCCATGGGGCCGGAAATATTGGTGCTGGACGAACCCACTGCCGGTCTTGATCCAAGGGGCCGTGACGAGATTTTAAACCAAATTAAAATAATGCATGAAAAATTAAAGCTTACAGTAATATTGGTGTCCCACAGTATGGAGGACATCGCCCGCCTGGCAGATCGTATTTTTGTCATAAATCACGGCGAAATCGTTATGTCTGGCACACCGGCTGAGATTTTTGTACAGACAGATGCTTTGGAATCTCTTGGGCTATCCTCTACCCAGTCCACATATGTGGCCAGACGGCTACGGGCGGCTGGTTTTGATGTGCCGGAGGATATTTATACGGTGGATGCCGCTGTGAGTGCCATACTGAAGGTGCTAATGTAGGGGCGGCATTCTGCCGTCCGAAATTGAGGTTATGACATGTTAAAAATTACCATAGGCCAATATTATCCCGTCCAATCCCCCATACACCGTCTGGATGCCAGAATGAAGCTGCTGTGTACCATCATCTTCATCACGGTTTTGTTTTTCATAGGCAATTTTTTGGGGTATGCTTTTGCGGCGGTGTTTTTGGCCGGAATGATAAAGCTGTCCAAAGTGCCGCCAAAGTACCTTATACGTGGCTTGCGGGCCATTATTTTCATCATATTTTTCACCGCTTTTCTCAATATATTTTTCACCGCCGGCGGTGATGTGATATTCTCCTGGGGACCCATACAAATTACCCAACAGGGGCTTGTTAATGCCCTGCGCATGGCAGTGCGCCTGGTGATGCTTATTATAGGGTCATCCATGCTGACGTTAACCACCACGCCAATACAACTGACAGAAGCAATAGAATTTGGCTTGTCACCTTTTAAAAAAATAGGCGTACCCGCCCACGAAATAGCCATGATGCTTACCATCGCTCTACGGTTTATCCCTACACTGATGGAGGAAATGGACAAAATTATGAAGGCGCAAATGGCCCGCGGTGCAGATTTTGACACGGGCGGTCTTTTTAAAAAAGCAAAAAGCCTGGTGCCGTTGCTGGTGCCGTTGTTTATCTCATCCTTTCGCCGCGCCGACGAGTTGGCCCTAGCAATGGAAGCCCGGTGCTATCGCGGCGATGTTGGGCGCACCCGTATGAAGCAAATGAAAATGCGGTTTAGCGATTATCAAGCTTTGGCTGTAATGGGCCTGTTTTTTGCGACAATTCTCGGCATAGAGCGTCTGGCCGGTCTATGGGGTGTTTGGTAGCAGGCCTTCTAGGGAATTGGCTTTCGGCGGATTTGCGAGAGAATTTTTCGCTTTTGCAGGGAGGCGCGAGCGCCAGAATATATGCAAGTGAGTGTTGATGCGGCAAAACGGAAAATTAGCCACAAATACGTCGGAATGCAATTTCCGAGGAGGTCTGATGGGTATTTTACTTACAGTTGCATATGACGGCACGGATTATTGCGGCTGGCAGCTGCAAGACAATGGCATATCCGTACATCACGTGCTTAACACCGCTATAGCAAAGGTTTTTGACTGCAAATTCAGTCTGCTGGGTGCAAGTCGCACCGATGCGGGCGTACATGCACTGGGCCAGCAAGCCCACCTGATGTTTGAAACATCTTGTGTTATTCCGCCCCATAAACTACCCTTGGTAATAAACGGTCGTCTGCCCCAGGATGTACGCATTGCAGACGCAAGGGCCGTGGCAGACAGTTTTCACCCCATTAATGATGCAAAATCTAAAACATATTCGTACAAAATATATAATGCGAGACACCGTAACCCCTTGTTGCGGCGATATGCCGCCTTTGTGCCGGTGGTGCTGGACACGGACAAAATGGCCCATGCCGCCCGATATTTCGTCGGGGAACACGACTTTGCGGCCTTTTGTGCCAGTGGTTCTCAGGTGCGCTCTACGGTGCGCCGGATTTATGACATAAATGTGGCCAAACAGGGCGAAATTATAGAGATAACCATAAACGGCAACGGGTTTTTGCACAATATGGTGCGCATAATTGCCGGCACTTTGGTGGATGTAGGGCGGGGCAAGCTTGCGCCTAACGATATTGGCGACGTCATAGCATCCGGGGACAGATCCCGGGCCGGCAAAACCATGGCACCCCAGGGGTTAACCCTAATGAAAATTTTTTATTGACCCCATGGCCAAAATATGGTAAATTGAAAGTTCACGCACAAAACGGGTGTGTTTTTGTTATAAAGAAATTTTGCTGTGCATGCCTTACTGCGGCTCCTGCCCTTGACTACGCTTTTTGGCACAAGTTTTCGGGCTTGGAAGGCTTGCCGGCATTTTCATATAACCATTTGCGCACCCAGCTCCAAAAGGGAGGTTGATTTTAATTTTAACATACAAGCGCTTTAGAAAGCTTACAAAAGGAATATTGTGGTTGTTTTTGCTGGGTCTTGGTTTTCAGGCCCTGTCTTCTTTGTCATTTATGTCTGCGCCTCTTATAATCCGCATAACCGTTGATAATGTGCTTGGTGACTATGCGGTTCAGTCAAATGCTCTTGTTATGTGGCTGGTTAACCTTACAGGCGGCGTGGAGGGCTGGCGAGAAAATATCTTCCTGTCCGGCATAGCATATATGGTCATTTTTATGATAATGTCCTTTGCCATTTTTGGCCGTACACGAAGCATGGCGCTGGCAGGAGAAAACACGGCGCAACGGCTGAAGGACAGGCTGTACAACCACATTCAGAAGTTACCCTATAACTATCATGTACATGCAAAAACAGGCGACCTTATACAGCGCTGCACATCTGATGTAGAGACAACGCGCCGCTTTTTGCAGCAACAAACCATAGAAATTGCCCGGGCCGTGTTTTTTTCCGGCTTTACTTTTGTTATTATGGTGGGTATCAACATACCCCTCACACTTATTGCTATGGCCTTTTTGCCGATTATTTTCATATTCTCCTATGTATTCTTTAAGAATGTACGCCGGGTGTTTAAGTTGGCGGATGAAAAAGAAGGAGAGCTGACCACCGTATTGCAAGAGAGTTTGACCGGTGTACGAGTAGTGCGTGCCTTTGGTCGCGCCCGCTTCGAGGTAGACAAATTTACCGAAAAGAACGATGAATTTAGAGATTTGCAATTTAAGCAAATGAAATATTTGTCCTGGTATTGGTCCAGCTCTGATATTTTGTGCTTTGTTCAAATTGTGGTGGTTTTTATTGTGGGTATTGTGTTTACATACAACGGCCACCTTACCACAGGCGAACTTATACTATTTAACAGCTACACAGGTATGATGGTGTGGCCCGTGCGCCAGCTGGGCCGTACGTTAAGTGACCTGGGGCGTATGCAGGTGGCATTGGGCCGTGTGTACGAGGTGCTGGACGAACCCGAAGAAAAGGACACACCAGGGGCTGCCCCACACGACCTGCAAGGGGATATTGTCTTTAAAAATGTGGACTTTGGATATGAATCAGGCCGCAAGATCTTTGATGATATATCCTTTACCGTTAAAAAAGGTGAAACTATAGCTGTGTTGGGTGCTACCGGCTCCGGAAAGTCCAGTCTTATGCATCTTTTGCTGCGCTTGTATGACTATAAAGGCGGTAGCATAACCATAGGCGGCAAAGAACTGCGGGATATATCCAAACGCCACCTGCGGGAAAATGTGGGCATTGTGCTGCAAGAGCCGTTTTTGTACTCTAAAACCATACAGGAAAACCTGGAGATGGCTAAAGATGTAGTGAGCAAAGATGAGATTGTGGCGGCCACAACCACTGCCAGTGCCCATGAGTTTATTGAGGAATTTGAAGAGGGCTATAATACAATGGTGGGCGAGCGAGGCGTTACCCTGTCCGGTGGCCAAAAGCAGCGTGTGGCCATTGCACGCACCCTGATAAAGGACAGCAAAATCCTTATTTTTGATGATTCTCTTTCTGCGGTAGACACCGAAACCGATGCCCAAATAAGGGCGGCATTGGCCGAACGAGCCAGCGATATCACTACCTTTATCATATCCCAGCGCATAACCACATTGATGGATGCAGATAGGATTTTTGTGATAGAAGGCGGCAAGCTGTCCGATGCGGGTAGCCATGAAGAGCTCGTGGTTCGTGATGGCCTGTATAAGCGCATTTGGGAGATACAGTCTATGTTGGAGCAGGATTTTGATAAGGAAGACGAGGTCTAGGTGAAAGTGGATATGCCGCCTAAGGGCGGCTATAGTAACGACTAAACTCGTTATAGTTCACGGACAAAGCCGAGGAAATTATGATGGCGCAACCCCCCTGTTAGAAGGCGATTCGCTTAGCTGCGACGTTGCGTTTACGCAACGTCAACCCCACGCCGCGTAACGCGGCGTAAAAACCACGGAGCGTGAACGCTCCGTGTCCGCAACCGAACTGCATCGGCTATATCGGAGACTAATGAAGCATCAAGTTAATACGAACAACCTGTCACATCACATTAGCTCCGCGATGCACCGACGGCTTTCAGCCACAATCTTTTAGCCAGGATGCAGGCCCGAACAGTGACACCCTGTGCCACGACCAGGGCGGTTTTAACCGGTATCCCATATGAAACTCCCTGAAGCCAAGGAGGTATCCAATGAATCATTTTGAAGAACAAGATTATACAAAAAGTTTTGACATCAGCCTTTGGAAGAAAATCATCCGATTTTGTGCCAAATACAAGCGCAACTTTGCCATGATGTTTTTGTTTTCTATAACTTTGGCAGTGGTTGGAGCTGTTTTCCCACAAATGACAGGTTACGCCATTGATAATTTTGTGGGAACCGGCGATTTATCCGGTCTGCCCGCCTTTGCTCTGCTATATGTTTTGCTCATCATCTTTCAGGCCGCCAATGTTTTCGCCTTTATTTACCTGGGTGGGCGCATTGAAACCGATGTCAGTGCCGATGTACGCGAGGCTGGTTTTCATAAGCTGCAAAACCTGTCCTTTTCGTATTTCGACAACACCCCCGTGGGCTGGATTATGGCCCGCCTTACCTCAGACACCTTCCGCATAGGCGAAATTGTGTCCTGGGGCATGATAGACATTACATGGGCTGTATCTATAATCATTTTTTACGTTGTATTTATGCTGTTTACCAATGTGCAGCTCACCCTCATTATGCTGGTCATCCTGCCCATTTTGGCGGTGATATCCGTATACTTTCAAAAAAGAATTTTGAAGGCCCATCGCGAAAGCCGCAAGCTAAACTCCAAAATAACCGGGGCATACAACGAGGGCATAACCGGGGCAAAAACCACCAAAACTCTTGTACGGGAGCAAAAGAACTTTGACGACTTTGGCAAGCTTTCCGGCGGTATGCGCAAGGCCAGCATCAGGGCCGCCACCATATCCGGCATATATTTTCCAATAGTGTCCAGCCTTACAGGCATTGGCATTGCTGTTATTTTGGGCCAGGGCGGCAGTGCCGTAATCGCCGGCACAATTTCTTTGGGCACGTTGGTTATCTTCATATCCTACGCCAGCCAAATGTCCGAGCCCATTAACCAAATTGCACAGGTGCTGAGCCAAATGCAGGCGGCACAGGCCTCTACCGAGCGCACAATGTCCCTGCTGGAAACCGAGCCGGATGTTATTGATGCCGAAGATGTGATAGCCCAATACGGCGACTTTGAAAACCCAAAGCCCGAAACCTGGAACGCCATAAACGGCCGCATCACCTTTAAAAATGTGAGCTTCAACTATAAAACAGGCGAACAAGTGTTGTCCAATTTTAATATGGACGTACGCCCCGGTGAAAAAATAGCCCTGGTGGGCGAAACCGGCAGTGGCAAAAGCACCATTGTAAACATGTTGTGCCGTTTTTACGAGCCATGCGAAGGCGAAATCCTCATTGATGGCATGAATTACAAAGAGCGTCCACAAATATGGCTGCAATCCAACCTAGGTTATGTGCTGCAATCCCCTCACCTATTCTCCGGCACCGTGCGGGACAATATACGCTATGGCAAATTGGACGCCACCGAACAAGAAATCATTGATGCCGCCAAGGCCGTAGACGCCTATGATTTCATTATGAAAATGGAAAAAGGCCTTGACAGCGACGTTGGTGAAGGGGGCAACCGTCTGTCTACTGGGGAAAAACAGCTTATTTCCTTTGCCCGGGCCATCATCAAAAACCCCGCAATATTTGTGCTGGATGAGGCCACATCCTCTATCGACACCGAAACTGAGCAAAAAATCCAGACGGCTATTTACAAAATCTTGGAAAGCCGCACCAGCTTCATTGTGGCTCATCGCCTGTCCACCATACGCCATTGCGATCGCATTTTGGTTATAGACCAGGGCAAAATATTGGAGGAAGGCAACCACAAGCAGCTCTTGCGTAAGCGTGGGCATTACTATAACCTCTATACCAACCAATTTAAAAAAGAGGCGGAAAGCCGGATTTTGGGAGGATAAATGCTGACCGAATTAAAAAGTCTGTTGAATGAATACGAACTTATCTCCGTCACAGAGGACAATTATGTCGATCTGTGGGGTATTTATGAAACAAACAGGGACTATCTTGCGACAGAAGAAGATTTGGTGGGGAAAGGCAGGGAAGCCAGCCCGGAGGATATTTTGGCTTTGGCCGTCAACCGCCCACCTGGCTTTGACCCAAAGGGCAAGTTTTGTGTGGGAATTTGGCGGGAAGGTAAACCCATCGCGATTTTGGATTATCTGGTTGGCACACCAAAAGCACATATTGCCTATCTTAGCCTGTTGATCGTGCACGGGGACTATAAAAGACAATCTATAGGCACAACGGTTGTGAATGCCTTTATTGATGCCGCGAGGGAATGTGGATATACAGAAGTTGGCCTTGGCATTAATGACGAAAATGAAGGGGCCAGAGCTTTTTGGGGCAAGGTTGGTCTAGGAAAAGGATTTTATTCAATATAAACCCCCTAAAAATCTGCTTGCTTTTGGCAGTATATGAGCATAATTAAAAAACCGGCCGCTCTTGCACAAGTGGGGGCCGGTTTTTTTAGTTGACAAGTCTTTCATTATGACGAAAACAGGCGAACAATGTCGTTATACGTCACAAACACCAACAGACCCATTAGCAAAACAAGGCCAACGAAGTGTACCATACCTTCCCTGTCAGGATTAATGGGCTTGCGGCGTATGGCCTCTAAAATTAGAAAAACAAGGCGGCCGCCATCCAAGGCCGGTAGGGGCAGCAGGTTAAGCACACCTAAATTTGCGGAAAGCAAGGCGGTGAAGCTTATCAAAAACCACACAACAGCCATGCCGCCGCCTGTCTCTACGCGGCTCTCGGCTTCGTCGCCCACAAATGCCACAATGCCCACAACGCCCATCATGCCGTCTATGCCAAAAGTGCCTGTGATGAGGCCGCGCAGGGTGAAAAACACCGAACGAATAGAGAAAATCATATTGTCATACCCTGCGCCAAAGCTTTCAAAAAAACCGGCGCGGCGTATCCATTCCAGGTCGTCTACATAAACCATATTACCTTCGGCATCTGCCTGGGTGCGGGCAAAAAATGGCCCCACAGTGGTGTTGGGGATAAAACCCAGTCTGTATGCGCCATCTATATAAACAGGGGTGACAGCAAAATTAAGGCGTTGACCTTCGCGCTCCACCATCACATCCATGGGGGATCCATCCGCCAGATGCATCTCCAGACCAACATCACCAAACAGGGTTATGTTGCGGTTGTTTATGCGCACAATACGGTCGCCGTGGCGCACGCCGGCCTCGTATATGGGTGAAATCTCGGCAAAGTCCCGAATGGTAGTGTCGGGAGAAGCAGTAAACATGGCCATTATGGTGGATAGCACGAAAGCCAGCACGAAGTTTAGAATAGCCCCGGCAGAGATAACCAAAATACGCCAGCCAACAGGACGAGAGCCAAATGAGCGGGGGTCGGTAACACCGCTTTCATCTTCGCCAAGCATAAGGCAAGAGCCGCCTATTGGGAACAGTTTTAGAGAGTATACGGTGTCGCCTCTTTTAAAGTGAAGCAGCCGCGGGCCCATGCCGATGGAGAATTCCTCCACCAAAATACCCGCACGGCGTGCCGCCCAAAAGTGCCCAAGCTCGTGCACCAAGATTATTATAGTAAAAACCAGCAAACCCATTAAAATCATCATAAATAAAAATTCTCCAATCTGTTAATAAGGCGGCAAAATGCCGCCCCTACATTGTTGCGGCATAATCGCGGGCAGTTCGCCGTGCGAAGCTATCCGCTTGCATAATATTGTTTATATCAACCGCACCACTGCCAGTATATGCGGAAATTGTCCTATCTATAATTACGGAAATTTGGTTAAAAGGTATTTTTTCTGCCAAAAACATTTCTACGGCGGTTTCGTTGGCGGCGTTTAGTATCGCGGGGATAAGACCGCCGGCGGCAAGGGCGTCATAAGCCAGGCGCAGACATGGAAAGGTCTCATAATCGGGTTGTTCAAAGGTAAGGGTGTTGTGCCGGGCAAAATCCAGCCGGGCAAAGCTGCTTGTCATCCGTCGTGGGTGGGTCAGGACGTGCTGTATAGGCAGACGCATATCCGCCGCACCCAGCTGGGCTAAAATCTGGCCGTCTGTAAATTCTACCATTGAGTGGATTATGGACTGGGGATGCACCAGCACAGAAATGCACCGGGGGTCAACATCAAACAACCAGCGAGCTTCCATAACCTCCAACCCTTTGTTCATCATGGTTGCGGAATCTATAGTAATTTTGCGCCCCATGTCCCAATTTGGGTGGTTAAGGGCATCGGCCACGGTTACGTGGGCCAATCGCTCCGGTGTGTATCCTCTAAAAGGCCCGCCGGATGCGGTAAGGTATATGCGTTCAATCTCATTGCCTTCATTGCCAGCCAAACACTGAAAAATAGCGGAATGTTCGCTGTCTATTGGCAAAATTTGCACCCCGGTGGCCTTGGCCATGGGCATTATAAGCTCCCCGGCGCAGGCCAGCACTTCTTTGTTGGCCAGGGCCACATTTTTGCGTGCATTTATGGCGGCAACCGTGGGCAAAAGGCCAACATTGCCCACCAGGGCGTTAACCACCATGTCAGCACTGGCTAATGCTGCCGCCGCAACCAAACCATCCAGTCCGGACAGCACTTCTACGCCGCTATCCACACGTTTTTTCAGCTCTAATGCCCCGGTTTGCTCATACACCACCGCCAATCGGGGCTTAAATCGGGTTATCTGCTGTTCCAGCAGGTCTATGTTACTATGGGCGGTCAGGGCCAGTACCTCTACATCGCCCAAATGTTCCACAACCTCCAGGGTTTGGGTGCCTATTGAGCCCGTGGAGCCTAAAACGGAAATTTTCATTACGCACCACCTCCCCATATGGTCAGTATAGCCAGGGCGGCGGGGGCGGCAAAGATGATGGAGTCAAAACGATCCAGCACACCACCATGACCGGGAATGATATTACCAAAGTCCTTAATATTTTTGTGACGCTTTATAGCCGATGCGGCAAGGTCGCCCAGCTGGGCAAAAATGGAGCATACAAAGGTGATGGCAGCATAAAGCAGCATGTGGTTTTGGACAGTCGCACCCATGCGATACAGCACTAAGGCATAAACCACCCCAAGCAGGGTGGCAAACATCGTGCCGCCAACAGAGCCTTCCACGGTTTTATTAGGACTTAGCACCGGGGCAAGTTTGCGTTTGCCCAGGGTCTTGCCGGTAAAATACGCCCCTGTGTCACATCCCCAGGCAGCTATGAAAATAAGCCAAACCTCGAAAGCACCACCCTCGTGGCGTAACAGATATATGCTGCCCAAGGTAAGGGCCACGTAAATAAAACCAAAAGTGGTAACTGTGCAGTCCTCAATATTCATCACCTTATGCCTGGCCACCACAAAAATCATGGCCAGCACAGGCAAAAATATCAAAACCATACCCATAGGAAAATAGGCGTTGCCCAGATGAATTATGTGCAGAATGGCAAAGGCAAAGCCCAAAAAATGCACAGGCCTGATGGAACCAAAGGCCCGATAAAACTCCCACATACCCACTAGCACAATGGCGGCCAAGGCCACCTGCAACCACACGCCCCCCAATATAACAAATACGGCCAGGATGGGGAGCCCCACCGCACCGGCAATTACCCGTTTCAGCATACTATCTCCTTCGTGTCGCCTAGTAATTTCCTTCTTCTATCAGTGCCAGCACTGTTTCCAGCGCGTCCATGCCATCTCGGTTAAAATGATGGGGCATGGTGCCGGCTTCAAGTGGACGCCCGTTACTGTCTATCATATATAGGGCATCAAATTGAAATAATATGCCCGTGTTTGGCGTAGATACTAACAATCGTGGGCCGCTGAAATTGCCGCCTGTTGTGTCGCCAACAAGAGTGGCAAATCCTGTGTCCTTGGATGCAAATGCGGCTATTTGCGCGGCAGAACTTATATGTCCATCGGTCAACATCCATATTTTGCCGCCAAAACCTTCCTCTGGTCTTGGTGAAACAGTTAGCCGTCCGGCAATTCCATGGGTCATGCGCTCCATGTCCACTAAATTAAGTTGGGGCAGATAATTTTCGGCCAACACTTCATCAATGGGTCTAAGGCCGCCAAAAAACCTAATATTAGCAGTGCCGGCAAGGAGGCTTTGCGTTTGTATTACACGCTCCCCTGCTTTTACGAAGGAAATGATGTCCATTGTAATGACTTCTTCAATATTCGGACCCATTATGATTTCAAAAAAGAATGACTCGAACCCACCGGGATTGCCCCTAAGATCCAGTATTAGATGCTCAAAATCTCTAATTTCCTCATAAAAATCTAATATAGCCAAGCCATAAACAAGAGGCAGTTGCATACTGGGCAACCGAATTAAGGCCGTCTTGCCTTCTTCGATGATCTCTGATGAGGGTGCCATGTTGTCGCCTGGCGGCATATCCGACATTTCAAAAGTTTCCATCAATTCTTGTATTCTGGGGTCATAAAACCCCCTAACCCGCGGCATATTTAAAACATCTTGCCACCCCGGCAAAGAAAATCCCATAACGTTATTATAATATCTCATATTTAATTCAGCATCGTGGATAGCAAAGTGGGCAATGCCAAACAGCGGCAAAAAGCTGTCCATTAAAATTCCGAGGAATATATCCTCATCCAGATGTTCACTGGCGGTTATTCTATCACGAGCATCGGCGGCCAGGCTATGCATATCAACGCCGCGAGCCCAATATGCCACATCAAAAACGGCAAAGTTGGTTTCCAGCACCCACATCATATAGTCCAGGTCGGCCAAAAAATGTTCGCGAGTTAGCTCTTCGCCATCTTCACGTATCAAAAAAATGGGCCTGTCGGGCGCATTTTCTTCGGCTTGGCTGCAAGCTGCAAGGGCTAAGGCAAACACGATTATGATCAAAGCTATCAACAGCTTTTTCATGACCGCCCCCCAAAGCGCCGCTTTCGTTGCTGGTATTGGGCAACGGCTTGGTACAAATGGTCTATTTTAAAATCCGGCCATAATACGTCCATGGAGACAAGTTCCGCATAGGCGGCCTGCCACAGCAGAAAGTTAGACAGGCGCATTTCGCCGCTGGTGCGGATTATAAGGTCGGGGTCAGGAAGGCTTGATGTATCAAGATAGGCGGCAAAAGCGTCCTCGTCAAGGCCGTCCAAATCAACTTTACCCTGGCGAGCGTCCCGGGCCAGCTTGCCCGCCGCCCGCACAATTTCGTCCCGGCCGCCGTAGTTTATGGCAATGTTGAGCAGAAGACCGTCATGATTGCGGGTAAGGTCGGCAAGGTGAGCTATTTTGTCTTGTAAACTTGGCTCCAGCCGGGACAGATCGCCTATGGTTCTCATACGCACATTGTTTTTCTTGGCGTCATTGATGTATTGTTGGATGTATTCGTGCATTAAGCCCATAAGGTCGGATACTTCCTGGGTGTCCCGCTTCCAATTTTCCGTGGAAAAAGCGTAAACCGTTAGGACAGCAAACCCATCGGCGTTCATTTGCTCCACAAGACGGCGAAGGGCAGTAGCCCCCGCACGGTGGCCTGCCGCTCGCCTCATTAGGTATTTTTTTGCCCAGCGCCCATTGCCATCCATAATTATGGCGATATGTTTGGGCAGATTGCTCATGTCAACTTTATACTTCATCGGGCCTCCGAATCGACCGATACAGTTCGACTGCGAGTACGGAGCGTTTACGCTCCGTGGTTTCTGCGCCGCGTCACGCGGCGTGGGGTTGACGTTGCGTTTACGCAACGTCGTAGCAGGACAAAGCGGC
Source organism: Defluviitaleaceae bacterium (assembly GCA_009785595.1). GTDB lineage: Bacteria > Bacillota > Clostridia > Lachnospirales > WRAX01 > WQVZ01. The sequence continues at coordinate 37,832 of WQVZ01000006.1, forward strand.
CACCAACGGTGGTTACACTGTCATAATTTCCTTGGTTTTGCGCTCCACAATTTTGTCAATCTCCTCGTTCTTTTTGTCTGTAAATTTCTGAATGTCTTCTTTGTCTTTCTTTAAATCGTCTTCGGTTAACTCGCCCTTTTTCTCCGCTTTTTCCATGGTGTCAATGGCATCACGGCGTATATTGCGTATAGCTACTTTAGATTCTTCGCCACGTTTTTTTACTTCCCTAGACAAGTCTTTGCGGCGCTCCTCGGTAAGCTCGGGAAAAACAAGGCGTATAACCTTGCCGTCATTACCCGGGTTTATGCCTAAATCCGACGCCATTATGGCTTTTTCGATGGCTTTTAACATACCGGGATCCCAGGGGGCAATTTGCAAAAGACGAGCCTCCGGCACGGTAATATTAGCCACCTGGTTTATGGGGCTGGGTGTGCCGTAGTTGTCCACGGTTATTTTGCTAAGTACATTGGGGTTGGCTCTACCCGCCCTTATGGTCTCCAGGTCACGCTCAAACGCCGTCACTGTTTTGGCCATTTTCTCTTCAAAAGCCTTGGTGTCTAACATGCTCTTTCCCTCCTTGGTATGGTTGTTTTATACGGTTACTTTTGTACCTATCTCATAAATAGCATCTTCATCCCCGGACACACACTTCGTTATGGCACCGGGTTCGTTAAGTTCAAATATAATAGACAGTATTTTTTGCTCTTCGCATATAGCTGATGCGGCAATATCTATAACCGTCAGGTTGTTTGTGATAACCTCGCGATATGTGATGCTGCGCAACTTTACCGCCCGGTGATTTTGCCTCGGATCGGAGTCATACACCCCATCCACATTTTTTGCAAAAAGCAGGGCATCGGCTTCCAGTTCCGCGGTACGTATGGCGGCTATTGTGTCCGTAGAGAAAAACGGATGACCCGTGCCCGCGGCAAAAATTACCACATTTTTCTCTGCCATATATTTTAGGGCCGTTTTTTTTGAAAATTGCTGGGTGACGGTGCCAATGATAACAGGCGTAAGGATGACAGAATCCAACCCGGCTTTTTCGAACATATCTGTAAGGTATACGGCGTTCATCACCGTGGCCATCATGCCTATTTGGTCGCTGCGCACCTTGTCAATGTCTTCTTTGCTGTCCCGTCCCCGCCAAAAATTGCCGCCGCCCACAACCACGGCCACTTCCACACCGCTGTCCACCAGTGATTTAATTTGAGAGATAATGCCGGCAATGATATTATCATCAAAACGCAGGCGCAGTTTTGCTTTGTCCATTTCCGCGGTTTTTCTGTCTTTATAGGCATCATCAACCGGCCTACCCTCAGCAACGCGACGTTTTGTGTCGTCAATAAAGCCGCCTACATAATGTCTGGTTTGTTCCATGCCCGCCAGGGCCTCGCCACTAAGCTTTATAACCACCCTTTTATACATAGTCCACTCCTTGTGTCATTTGTGTTGTTCTTCAATATATAATTTATCACAATTTTTGGACAAATGCAATAGAGCCGTGTACAAAATGCCCCTATTTCTTCTCTTCTTCTTTCGGCTTGCTTTTTCTGGTCTTTTTGCCGCTAAAAACCCCGCCCACAGTATTATCCAGAGCATCCTCCGCCTCTGTCAGCACTTTTGCCACATATTCTACATGGGGATGCCTTTTGGCTGGCCGGTACAACAATTGCTTTACCCTGTTTTGAAATTTTCTTGTCATAAAAAATCACCTCGTACCAGCATATGTACACCATTGCCACAACTTACCAGTTATATTTATTACAAAAATATTAATTTGCTATTGACAAAGCAAAATTTGTGTAATATAATCTTAATAACATAAGGCTTGCGCAGGAGGTCATAATATATATGACAAAACCATTATTGCTGGCAGGCATGGCAATATTATCAATATCTGTCGCTGCGCCGCCTGCTCCTAACTTTCAACATCATATGGAAAGTTATTACATAAATATTAACGAAAACGGCAATAGGCCCATAGGCCCGCTGCCATTATACCCGAAAGCTATACCAAATACATATATAGCTAAATACGACGCCACCTGGTTTGGCGAAATAAGCCGAATTTTTGCCCGTAACACCGACGCCGTTATCCGTGACATAACCACCGGCCGCATATTTAACATGCGGCGTACCTTCGGCACAAACCATGCTGATGTGGAACCACTTACCCGCGAGGACGCCGCCATTATGTATGACATATGGGGCGGCCACAGCTGGGAGCGCCGGGCCGTGGTGGTATATGTGGGCAATTATGTTTTTGCCGGCAGTCTTACCAATTTCCCCCATGCGGGTGTTGACAATGCACCCTCCTTGGCAACTGTCAACAACCGCAGCGGGGGTTATGGCCGGGGTCTTAACTTTGACGCAGTAAAAGGCAATGGGGTAGATGGCCACATGTGCCTACATTTTGCCGGTAGCCTTATACACGGCAGCAATAGGTCAAACGCCGCCCACCAGCAAAGGGTGGCAGAAGCCGTGGAATACATAAAAGCCAATTATTAATTTTTGTATGCAGACAAAACAAAACCCCGCACACGCGGGGTTTTTTCGTTATCTGCGTTCGATTACGAACTTGATGGATGTTTTAGAATTGCCGTCAATTTCCAGTTGGGCAAAGGCCGGTATACACACCAGGTCTATGCCGTTGGGGGCCACATAGCCCCGGGCGATGGCAATGGATTTTACCGCCTGGTTTACGGCGGCGGCACCAATGGTCACTACTTCTACTGCCTCGTTATTGCGCACAACGGCGGCAATGGCACCTGCTACGGATTTTGGTACTGAATTTGCTGAGACCTTGAGTGTTTCCATAAAATTCCTCCTTAGCTATGGATGTTATTGTTATCTTATGTTATAATACAAGAATAATGGGGAAATGTAAAGGGGATTTTTTATGAAAAATTGCTTGTTGCAACCGGCGACGCTTAAAAATGGAGATAAAGTAGCCCTTATTGCACCGTCCAGCCCTCCTTCCTGTGTAAGTCATGTAGATTTTGCCGTAGCGTATTTGCAGAGCCTGGATTTTGTAGTGGCCGAAGGGGCCAGTTGCCGCGCTGCATATGGATATTTAGCCGGTGATGACAATCTGCGGGCCAATGATGTGAACTGGGCCTTTGGGGACGAAAGCATACAAGGAATTTTTTGTTTACGAGGCGGCTATGGGACGGCACGTATATTGGACAAAATAGATTATAACGCAATACGCCGCAACCCCAAGTTTTTTTGCGGTTACAGCGACATAACAGCCCTGCACACAGCCATTAACCAAAAAGCCGGGGTCATGACGTTTCACACACCAATGGTAGGCGAAAAAGGCTTTGACGCGGCGGACGCTTATACCCTGAAACATATGCACAAATACATATACAAAACCGATATACGCGGCAAGATAAAAAACCCCGGCGGCCATAGATGGGAATTTTTAGTGCCGGGCATGGCGGAAGGTGTGCTGTGCGGCGGTAATTTGTCGGTTATGGTCAGCCTTATGGGCACGGCATACGAGCCTGACACGGCGGGCAAGATAATATTTATTGAAGAAATAGGGGAAAAGCCGTATAGGATAGACAGAATGCTTAATCAGTTGCACATGGCAGGAAAATTTGATGCTTGCGCCGGGGTGATTTTTGGAGATTTTGCCGATTGTGCACCAAATAATCCCGCAAGATCTTTGACTGTAAAAGAAATTATGCAAAATTTGCATTTTAATGTCCCGGTGATGTATAATTTTCGTTGTGGGCATTGTTTGCCAACAGCATCTTTACCAATGGGAGCCACAGCCAGACTGGATTCTACACTGGATACTTTGATAATTTTGTAGGAATGTACTAAAGGATTCTTTTTGCACTTTCTTGAATTTTCTTGAATTTTCTTGTTTACTTTTGCAATTTCTATTGGTATAATAACTAACAGCGTGTAACATCCGCGGAGGAGAGGTAGACAAAATAGATTATTTTGACTTGGTTACACAAAATTTCGCTAGATGGAGGGAAAGCAAATGGAAACTAAAAAGAAAGTAAGACAAGCAAAGGCGCCCACACCCAAAGATTCTAAAGACTATATCAACGAAAAATGCGTAATTTTTGGCAATAACATGCGCGTAGCCCGCAAAGAAAGAGGCTTTACGTCAGAAGCTCTTGGGAAATTTCTTAAAATTTCCACCGCATATGTGGGTCTTATCGAAAGAGGAGAGCGCTGCCCAAGCCTGGAAACCTTTATGAAGATTTGTGACTTTTTCGGCGAATCTTACGAAGAAATGCTTACACCGCGCTATGCCCTTAAAATAGCCGAAAGCAAAGCAGCAAGCAAGGTTGAAGCTTCCAGAGACAAAGTAAAGCGCAAGCAAAAAATGGTAGCCGGTATGTTAAACACCTTTGACGTGGACGAACTGGATCACATCATTGGCATGATTAAAAGCTTTAAAACTTTTAGCCAAATAAAGCAGCCCGAACTTAACGAAGAAGAGGAAGCTGACGAATAGGAAGCTGACAATATCACAAATAAGACAACACCAGCTGCACCGTTTGATGCGGCTGGTGTTTTTTATATGTTTTTTATGTTTTTGGTTCTTTTATTTTTGCTAATCCGGTATAATAATTGTCATGCCATAGCGCAAATCTTCCACCCTCATATTATTGGCCGCCAGTATATCCGTGTGCCGCTGACCATTGCCATAAAACGCAACCGCTATGGACCAA
>WQVZ01000007.1 GCA_009785595.1 Defluviitaleaceae bacterium
AAGATACAACTGTTGATGGTGATAGGCCCACTTATCGGAATTGATACTGCGATATGTATCAATAATAGCCTTATCTTTGCCGGTTTGCAGCTTCTCCCAATGCTTATCAAAGGTGCGTTTTGCACCTTCAGGAATCTCTTCGTCAATGCCGTCAAGAAACGAATCATCATCGACAGCGTAGATTTTATCCGCACCTATCCTTTTGCCCAACCTGTACCCAACCTGTATGGTTTCATCAATATATTTAATGGGACGCGTATCGCCCCATGTATTTACAGTGCCCAATGTACCATTGCGCATCTTATCAAAATCCGATAAATCTTTCAGCAAAAATCTGTCATAGCTTGCATCCACAGCACTTTGTGCATGCGCCGCCACTTCTACAGCAATGGCATCGGGATTAAATTTCATCAGTCGCTCATTTATTTCCCAAAGCTGATTTTGTGCGTCCTCCGTGCAAAAATCAATATCACTTTCTCTGAAATGGAATGTGCCCAGCAAAAGTATTTGTGTCATGCTTTTCCTCCTTGGCTATATTTTACTATGCTACCAAACAACCCCGCCGCTTGATTTATCGCCGCCTCCGACCCCACGGCACATATATTGTCTTGGGCTACAGCGGCCTCCAGCACATCCGCCAGCCGCCGCAGGGCAGCTACATCGGCAGTCAATATTTCTTCCCGCTCACGGGCACGCATTTCGTCTGTTATGCCCAAAATATGGCGGCTGGCCGCTTGTAAGCCCTTGTTGGCGTTGGTCAAGGGTCTATCAAAGCTCCTTATGGTACCCAGGATGAACTTTTCCATTTCATTGCGGCTTAAATCCAGCCGGCGCAGATACTCTGCCCCGCGGCGAAACACCTGGTATGTGTTGGCCACATGGGGGTCGCGATAGCTGTAAAGATACATGCCACCGTTTTGGCCAAAGCTGGAACCCATGCCGTACGCTCCGCCTTTTACCCGTATTTCGTCGTACAAAAAGTCATCCAGCACACTGGAAAGCACCTTTAGTCCGCCGGTATATTTGTGTCCGTCGGCAAATATGTCGGCAGCCATAGCGCAATACTGCACCTTGCTGGCGGTGATAAAACCCTCGTTTTTTGGCGCGACAAGGGATAAACCGGCGCAGCAAGCCGTGCCGCCAGTCCCCAAGCTGTCATTAAAATCACGCAAATATCTACTACACCCAGTATATAACTCATCATCGGCCACTATGCTATATAGCACATTGGCCTTGGTGTATATCATCCGCGCCAGGCGGGCCAAGTCCTCCCGCAGCTCTTCAAAACGGTTATCGAAATCTTCTGTCAGGCCTTTTATATACTCATAGAAGTACAGCCCGCCCATCCTGTCGCTGTATGCCGCCGCCGGGGAAAAATAGCTGGCGGCCCGCTCCACGGCAAAAAGCGAACCATTGGTCAAAAACATATCTTCCATGCCGGCTTTAAGCTCCAGCACATAGTTTTTTATCTGCCCGCGGTCATCAAAGGCCGTGCCACCCACAATTTCTGCCGCAATATCAAACATTTTGCCCGCGTTTTTGGCCAGGACCTTGGCAGACACCGTAGCCCGTGGCATAAAATCCTGCTGGGTTTTGGACAGCACATCCGAACCAAAAGACAGTCCACCTAAATTGGCCTTTATCTCCTCCGTTAATGCCGCAGTAGAATATTTTTTTGTGGCCACTTTAGACAACAAATGCTGCAAAATTTTAACCAACGGCAGCATTTGCACAGGCACTGCTTGCATATCAAAAAGCATGGTGGTATATATGATGTCGTTGGTGTGCAATGGCGCGTGCAGCAGGTTTATACCACCATCCGTCACTACATTCAGCGGCACATGTTCTATATCCTTCTTCACATCAGCCACAGCCACGCGGGGTATAAGCTCCAACACCTCCTGGCTGTCCGGGGTCTCTTGATATTCCTTTAGCCGCCCATAATCCGCCGCAATGCTATCAATTTCGTCCTGCTCCATGGACGCCAGCACCAACCCCAGCTTCTCCTCAGCTTCCTGCTCTTTTTGGCCGTCCAAATCCAGCACAGGTTCCATGGTCACATATGCCTGGTGGGGATTTTCCAACAAATATCGTCTTATCAACCCCTCTAAATATCCCCCGGCCTCGTACAAGGCCCGAATTTCCGCCAAATACGTTATGCCCATCAACCCATCAAATGGGCTTTTGTCATACACCCACTTGGTCATGGCCCGTTCGTTATATGTCAGTCCTTTTGGATAATATCCGTGGTCGCCTTCCTTCGCCTGAAACTCCACAAAATTCATACATGCCGCCACAAAATTCTTGTCCAGCCCATCCGCGACAATATGCGCCAGAGTGTCATCTATTAATTCTTTTAGTTTATCAGCCGCAACAGCCGCATTTTTCATGGAAATACGCCACACAGGGTGCAAAATATCCCCGCTGCAATAGCCGTTTATGTCCTCTCCCGCCTCTGCCTCTACCAATGCCTTATACAGAGGCGATGCCGGGGTCGCCATAAGAATATAATACAGTAGCTTCATGCCGGTAATATCCCTTGGCGGCACATCTTCCGGCAACACCACAGACATAGCCATATAATTTTCCGTCAGGCCATCCTCATCGGCTACGGAATAACTAGCCGTAGAAAACACAGGGCGGGGCAAAGGCAGCTGGGGCGCAATTTCAATCTTCAAGCCCACCGTGGCAAATTTCGATAAATACTCCCCATCCAACTTGTCAAAACAAAAATCAATGTCCATATTACCATAAAAATATATAAGGGCGTTTTCGGGATGATAATACTTTTTGTGGAACTCCACAAACTTTTTGTATCCCAAATCCGGTATATAGTCAGGATTACCCCCGCTATCCAGGCTGTATATGCTGTTAGGAAACAGCGCCTTGTGCAGCTCATCGCTTAAAAGTCCTTGAGGGTCACTGTATGCCCCTTTCATTTCGTTATACACAATGCCGTTATATTTCAGCTGCCCGTCCTCAAGCTGATAATGCCAGCCCTCTTGCAACAGCGTCTCCTTGCGGTCATATATCTTAGGAAAAAACACCGCATCCAAATACACATCCATCAAATTAACAAAATCTTTGTCATTAACAGACGCTATGGGGTAAATAGTGCGGTCGGGATATGTCATGGCATTAAGGAAAGTATATAACGACCCATTGGCCAGCTCATTAAAAGGGTCTTTTAGGGGATATTTTTGTGAGCCGTTAAGCACACAATGTTCCATAATGTGCGCAACCCCCGTCTCATCATCCGGCGGTGTCTTAAATGCCACAGAAAACACTTTATTATCGTCATCGCTTTTTAAATACAGCACTTGCGCACCACTTATATGCCTGTACAAATATCCTACACAGTCAATATGCGCCAAGTCCCGCTGGTCAATCAATGTATAATTCCTATGCATTCCGCCCACATCCCAAAAAAAGTTTTTCTTTATATTATATCATTATATCATCCCCCCACAGTAATTACAATCGCAGCCAAATTTATCCATTAGGCCTGCTCCAAAACCCATGTTGAGCCAATTTTCCCGAACGTAATTTGCACATTGTGCCCATAGGGTGCAAGGTGCGAAGCAAATTTCGCGCGACAACCGCGCGTTCTTTAAATAGCATCAGTAAGGGCTATACAATTGCCGATTGCGCCATCTGCCCCGCTATGGTATAATTACGAACATGAAGAAAATCGTCGTAATTGGCGGCGGCCCTGCGGGCATGATGGCAGCGGCAACCGCGGCAAAATATGGGGCGCAGGTTGTCCTTATTGAAAAAAATGAACGGCTGGGAGCCAAAATGCTGATAACAGGCGGCGGACGTTGCAATATCACCAACACCGCTGATTATAGAGCCATGGTGGACAAAGTGTTGCGCAACCCTCGTTTTCTTTATGGTGCCCTGCGTGGTTTTGATTCCCAACACCTGCGCAATTTTCTGGCGCATGTCGGTCTGGACACTAAGGTCGAAGAGGCCGGGCGTGTTTTTCCCGTTAGTAATTCGGCGGTTGATGCCATGGAAGCTTTAGCGGCCCATTTGCGGCAACTTAAAGTAAACATACGGTTAAATTGTAACGTAAAAGATATTGTTCCACGTGGAACATCTGGTTTTGCAATAAACCTATCCAATGACGGCAAAATTACGGCAGATGCTGTGGTCATTGCCACAGGCGGTTTATCAGTCCCACGTACCGGCTGTACCGGCGACGGCCACCGCTTCGCTAAGGCCTTGGGTCATAAGGTGACAAAGCTGCACCCGGCCATTGTGCCGCTGGTTGCCGAAGACGGTTGGATTTCCGGACTTATGGGGCTTGGTCTGCCTGATGTTGGTCTGCGAGCCGTCCTGGATGGCAAAGAGATTTACCGCGGCCGCGGCGATGTGATGTTTACTCATTTTGGGTTGTCCGGGCCGGTGGTATTGGAGGCCAGTTCCTACCTGGCGGACAAACTGCATCTTGGGCCCCAATTTTATCTGGATTTGGCACCAAATTTGCCAGAAAATGACCTAAATTTGCAAATTTTACACATTTTTGGGCAAAATTTAAACAAAAATCTGTCTAATATATTAGGGAGCTTATTGCCGGAAAGAATGATTCCCGCGGTGCTGGAAATTTCGGGCATAGGCACAGATGCAAAGGCAAGAGACACCACCAAAACCCAGCGCAAAAACCTTTGCCGCAACATCAAGGCCCTAGGGGTTAAAATCACCGGGTCGGCGGGCTTTGGCACAGCAATGGTAACATGCGGCGGCGTGGCCGCGGCAGAAATAGAGCCATCCACCATGGAAAGCAAGCTTGTGCCGGGGCTGTACTTTGCCGGCGAAGTTTTGGATGTGGATGCCCTAACAGGCGGATATAACTTACAAATTGCCTTTTCTACCGGACATTTGGCGGGACGCATGGCAACGGGAGGCTGGGATGATGATTAGGGCCATACGCGGGGCTACAGTAGCAGAAAATACTGCCAAAAGTATCAAACAAAATGCCGGAGAGCTGCTGAAGCGGATTTTTGAGGCAAATAGGCTGGATACGGGGCAAATCATCTCCATATTATTCACCTGCACCAAGGATTTAAACGCGGCATACCCCGCCGCCGCCGCCAGAGAAATGGGCATTGTGAACGCATCCCTGATGTGTGCGCAGGAAATGGATGTGGCGGGCAGTTTGACCGGATGCATACGTGTGCAGGTTTTGGCGGAAATGGATTGTGGTCAAGGCGAAGTGCGACATGTGTATTTGAAAGAAGCGGCAGCTTTGCGGCCGGATTTAAGCGAGTGACGGATGTGTAGCGGGCAATGGCCTGTAGGGCGGTGTTCTATCGTCGCCCGCATTACGGAGGTGTATATTTATGACATGGCAACCTGTTGAACCATTATCACGTACGCCCTGGACCGCGGATTTTGTTGCGGCTAAGGGTAGGGCTATTATATTTGGGGTTTTGGCAGTGGTTTTGTTGTCATTCGCAATCGCAGGTAGCCGTTATGAATATACATGGGGCGTGCTTAGGTCTAGTGGTTTTGGAATGGTGGTTGACTATCATTTTGACGGTCAAAGCTATACAACCCCTCTGCCTGAACAGTATTTCAGAATCCAATTTTCTACTGGTGGTTCTCCTTTGGTAATAATGCTTATTAGCAGCAATAATCCGCAAAATATATTTTTCCCAACCCATGCACCGATGCCTTCAGGCATAGTGTTATTAACAGGTGCGGCGTTTGGCACAGTGTCTTTGTATTGTGTGGTTGTTGCCAGAGCCGGGCGGCGGCGGGATATATCGGGCGACCACAGGTCGTCCCTACGATAAGCTAAGCGGCAAAATGCCGCCCCCACAAAGGCACGTAATCGTAGGCCCCGACCCGCAATCTCACGGGGGATCCCGGACAAAGTACGAGATGACGAATGATCGAGGTTACGATAAATAGTAGGGGCGGATTCCATATCCGCCCACAAAACCACGGAGGTGTATATTTATGATGTGGCGACCTGTTGAACCATTATCACGCACGCCTTGGACGGCAGATTTTGCGGCGGCCAAGGGTAGGGCTATTATATTTGGGGTTTTGGCGGTGATTGCCCTAATAATCGTCGTAAGAAATGCCCACAGGGAATATCACTTCCCTTACACAGCCAATGTTGTGGCTGAGGCTTTCTCTACATCTCGCGGAAATTTTATGTGCGGATGGCTTCGTACCGATTTTAGAGGTCAGCCCTACTTGTTTTCGTGGACTTGGAGGTTTGATGGTTGGCCTCACAGATTCGACTCTTCCAGAGATATAGTGATAGGCATTGGGCCCGGCTATTTATCGCCTTTGTTAATTGTTGATATCAATAACCCTCAAAATTCTTACATTATGCACTATGCGACACTGCCGTCAGGTGCGGTTTTGGTCATAGGTACGACATTCGCCGTAGTGTCTTTGTATTGTGGGATTGTTGCCAGAGCCGGGCGGCGGCGGGATATATCGGGCGACCACAGGTCGCCCCTACGATAAATCGGGTAATAAAACACCACCCATGCGTTTTGCGAAATACGCCAGTAGGCGACCACAGGTCGCCCCTACGAAATAAATGGGATTTCTGTAGGGTGGTGTTCCAGCGGTGTCCGTACCAATAAAAACATGACAATGAGGGATATTATGGGTATACAAATTGCCATAGACGGGCCAAGCGGCTCCGGCAAAAGCACAATTGCCAAGGCCCTGGCCGCACGGCTGGGTTTTGTCCATATAGACACGGGGGCTATGTATCGCACAGTGGCTCTGGCAGCACGGCGCACCGGTGTGAATTGGGATGACGAGGCCGCTATATTGGCATTGATGGAGAAAATTAGCATAGATATAGATTGTACAGACAGCGGCCAACGGATTTTTTTGGACGGATGTGACGTGACAACCGATATACGCACGGCGGAAATGGGTATGGGCGCGTCAAGGGTTAGTGTTTTTGCCGGTGTACGGGATAGGCTTGTGGCTTTGCAGCAAGGCCTGGCGGCCGGCCGTAATGTGGTGATGGACGGCCGGGATATTGGCACGGTGGTGCTGGTTGATGCGACTGTAAAGATATTTTTGACAGCGGATGTGAAGGTGCGGGCAAAGCGGCGGTGCACCGAGCTCACACAACTGGGCCGTCAAAGTGATTTTGATGATATTGCAGCCCAAATAACCCGCAGGGACCACGACGATAGTAATAGGGCCATATCGCCCCTTAAAATAGCCCATGGTGCCACAGTGGTGGACACCAGCAGCCTGGATGTAGATGGGGTTGTGGCGGAGATTATGAAAATAATAGCGGAAAGAGAAGTGGTTTAGATGAAAGGCTTTTACAGATTTGCTATTAAGGTTGTGGGGCCTATTTATCGTGTGATGTTCCGTTTTCGCGTGACAGGGCTGGAGAATGTACCGACCGAGGGCGGCGTAATTTTGTGCGCAAACCACAGAAGCAACCACGACACGCTGGTTATGGCCATTGCATGCAAGCGGCAGCTGCATTTTTTGGCTAAATACGAGCTGTGGCGCAGTAAAATTTTGGGCAAGCTTTGTGACTGGCTTGGGGCCGTGCCTGTTAACCGCGACAAACCCGGCGTGGATAGCCTAAAGCGCATTGTGGCTCTGCTAAAAGAAGGCCGGGGCGTGGGTATTTTTATGCAAGGCGGCCGACGGGCAGAAATAGACTATGACGACGTAAAGGCCGGTGTGGCGTTGTTTGCCATAAAAGGCAGGGCGGTTGTGGTGCCGGTTAATATTTCGTCCAGTTTCAAGCTGTTTGCCGAGGTACACATAAATATCGGTCAACCCATATCTTTTGAGGAGTTATGGGATGCCAAGGTGCGCACGCAACAACTTAATGAGGCAGCACAAGAAATTATTGATGCTATTGCAAAGCTGGGGGATTCTGGGTCGAACCCGGAATGACAGTATAAATCGTGAATGACGTATTATGTTGCAAGGGCGGCGCTCCATCACCGCCCACAAAACGCAGGGGCGACCCTTACAGCCGCCCGAGTAGCAACGCGGATTTTGCATTTCGACCGGGGCACCTTCAAGCGACATAGGGGGTTTCACATGGAAATTATTTTAGCAGATTCTTATGGGTTTTGTTTCGGGGTGCAGCGTGCCGTGGACAAGGTGTACGAAGCGGCCAAAACCCGCAAGGTCACTACCCTGGGGCCAGTGACACATAATAAGATCGTAACCGCAGAAATGGTGGCGGCAGGCATTGCCATTGCCCATGATGTTGCGGATATAAATGATGGAAACTTGGTGGTAATACGCGCCCATGGCGTGGCACCCGGGGTATATGATGCCCTTGCGGCAAAGAGCCTGGAATATATCGACCTTACCTGCCCGTGTGTGGCGGCCAACCAAAAGCTGGCCAGGGATATGTTCGAAAAAGGCAAGACGATTGTTATTGCCGGGGATGCCGCACACCCGGAAATAATTGGCATAAATGGATGGATTGGTGACAGTGCTGTAATTATCAGCGGAGCCGATATGCTGGAAAATATGGCTTTTGACGAAGATGCTCCATACTTTTTAATGGCCCAAACCACCTTTTGCGCCGCGGAATTTGCTCGCATTGCAGCCCATATGTTTAAAATTGTGAAAAATTTGGAGACCGCGGACACTATTTGCGGCGATACCAGAAAAAAACAAGAAGCCTGTGCAGAACTTGCAGCAAAAGTGGACAAAATGGTGGTTATTGGGGACAAAACCAGCTCAAATTCTGTGAAATTATACGAAATTAGCCGGCGTGTCCAAAAAAATACAATTTTTATCGAAAGTATTGACGATTTGGGCTTGAAAAGTTTTGCGTTTAGTGGTAAAATTGGTATAACTGCAGGAGCGTCTACCCCTCCTGCCACAATAGAGGAGGCTGTCAGACAAATGAACGAATTAGAAAAAACCGCAGAAAATCTGGAAGATATGGGGGTTACCCAGCCAGAAACCGAAGAAAAAGCTGCCGCACCGGAAGCGGAAGCAAGCGCAACAGAACCGAAGGCTGATTCTTTTGAACAAATGCTAGAGGGGTCTATTAAATCTTTACATACGGGGCAAATTGTCAAGGGCAAGGTTATTAGCGTCGTAAATGGTGAAGTTATGGTGGATTTGCAATACAAATCCGATGGCATTATCCAAAAAGGTCATTTTTCCGAAAGCCAAGATGTGGATCCGGCCACGGTTGTATCTCCCGGCGACGAGCTGGAAGTTTATGTGTTGCGCGTTAATGATGGCGACGGCAATGTGTTGCTGTCCAAAAAGCGCATAGATGCCCAAAAGGGCTATAAAGACATCGAAGCGGCCCATCTGGCCGAACAACCCCTGCCAGGCAAAATTGCAGAAGTGGTAAAAGGCGGCGTTATTGCCACCATAGCAGGCGTGCGTGCCTTTGTGCCATCCAGCCAGGTTGGCGAGCGCTTTGTCCGTGACCTTACCACAGTTTTAGGGCAAGAGCATAATTTTGCCATACTGGAGCTTGACAAAACCAAGCGTCCGTGGCGCGTAATTGCCGGACGCAGAGACCTTGCGGCCAAAGAAGCCGAGGCCATGAAAACCGCCGCCCTTGACAGACTTGAAGTAGGCGCGAAAATAACCGGCAAGATATCTAATGTGGCCAGTTTTGGTGCTTTTGTAGACCTTGGCGGTGTTGATGGACTTATCCACGTATCCGAGCTTTCTTGGGGTCGTGTGCGTAATGTGGCCGATATGCTTAAAGAAGGCGATGAGGTCGAAGCCTATGTTATCAGCCTGGATAAGGCAAAAGGCAAGGTATCCCTGTCCCTTAAAGACATAAACAGCGACCCATGGGCAAATATTGAAGAGAAATTCCCCGTAGGCGCCATTGTTGAAGGCCGTGTTGTGCGCATGGTGCCATTTGGTGCTTTTGTGGAGCTGACCCCCGGTGTTGATGGCTTGGTGCATATATCCCAAATTTCTCACAAGCATGTCGCCAAACCCGAAGACGAGCTTAAAATTGAGCAAGTCGTCCAGGTGAAGATAACAGAAATAAGCCTGGAAAAGAAAAAGGTAAGCCTGTCCATCAAAGAAGCTATTGAATATGACTACGATGATGATTATGACGACGACTACGATGATGATTATGACGACGACTATGACGATGACTACGATGATTACGAAACAACAGAGGGTGAAGCCCCGGCTGAAGCAGAAGAAGAAACACCGGAAGCGGTTAAAACTGAAACTACAGAAGAATAATAGATTGTATGAGGGGGAATGGCGACATTCCCCTTTTGGTTTGGCGGCAAAATGCCGTCTCTAAAAAGCCTGTCCAAAATCTAATATGAACCGATTTTTTAGCACATAACCAGCGAAGCAGATTTTTGGTGGCAGACGAATTTTGGTGGTTTTTACGAAATTCTGTCGAGAAGCAAAAGTGCCGAAAAAATCGTGTGAAGATAGGTTTTAGACAAGCTATACGGAGGGTTTGCATATGAAAGATTTTTATGATATTATTGACAAGGCGGCGCGCCAACAGATAAATGAAAGACATATGGCGTCGGGGGTTGTTATTATTGACGTGGGCAACGCCTATATCGGTTCGGAAGTAAGCATAGGCCCGGGTACGGTTGTGTATCCAGGAGCTATTATAGAAGGCAAAACCACCATAGGGTGTGATTGCGTAATCGGCCCAAACAGCCGCCTGACGAATATGACATTAGGCCATGGGGTGACAATCGAATACAGCGTGGCCAGGGATTCCGAAATAGGAGACAATTCCACCGTGGGGCCTTTTGCGTATTTGCGGCCGGGGTCAAAACTGGGCAAAAATGTGAAAATAGGCGACTTTGTAGAGGTGAAAAACGCCGTGATGGGAAATGGCTCCAAAGCCAGCCACCTTAGCTATATAGGCGACGCGGATATTGGCGAGAATGTAAATATAGGCTGTGGGGTTATTACCGTAAATTATGACGGAGAGAAGAAGCACCGCACCACAGTGGAAGACGGAGCCTTTGTTGGCAGCAATACCAAATTGGTGGCCCCTGTAACCGTGGGTAAGGGTGCGTATACGGCGGCGGGGTCTACCATAACCCACGATGTGCCGGAAGAAGCCTTGGGTATCGCCCGCAGCCGCCAGGAAAATAAAGAAGGCTGGGCCAAGCGTAGCAAAGGAAAGAAGTGATATGACAGATTTTAGCAAAGAAGAGCTTGTCGAAGCCAGGCAGGCCTTGAGATCTTTGACCGGAAAGTGCGAAAAGGCTTTTGGCAAACTGGAAGAAGGCACAGCACAACATACATTGATGAAAAAACAGGCTGGGTGCGCTTAAAGTGGCTCTGGCTTTGATAGATAAGGCACTGAACCCGCTCTAAAACCTGTTTCGCACAATTTTTCTTTCACTTTGTGACTATCGCCGCGCAAAATTTGCTACGCATCTTGTACCCTGCGGGCACTGCGCATAAATTACGTGCGGAAAAATTGGCTCAACATAGGTTTTGGAGCAGGTCTACTGGAGGAACAATAAATGTTTTTGATATTTGGGCTGGGAAACCCCGGCAGAAAATATGCGGGCAGCCGCCACAATATGGGTTTTGAGGTGGTGGATAAGATCGCTAACGATCACGAAATACGCATAAAAGAGTCTAAATTTGCGGCCTTTGCAGGGGAAGGCTTTATTGGCAGCCAAAAAATTGTGCTGGTAAAGCCCACCACATATATGAACCTGTCCGGCGAGGCCGTGCGGGATTTTGTGCGATATTATAAAATGGCCGAGGAGGATTTTGCCCGGCGGCTGATTGTGATTTATGATGAGATAAACCTGGCGGCAGGACGCATACGCATACGCCAGCGTGGCAGTGCCGGTGGCCACAACGGCATGAAGAGCATTTTGTACCAACTGGAGACAGAGGATTTTTTGCGCATACGTGTTGGCGTGGGCGGCAAACCAGATGGTGGCAATTTGTCCGCCCATGTGTTGGGACGGGCCGCCGGGGAAGAAGCAGACAGCATGGTGCACGGGATAATTACAGCGGCACGGGCTGTGGAGGATATTGTGCGCCATGGGGCCGAATATGCTATGAATATGCATAATCCGGTGGCTAAACCAGAAATGCCACCTGAAGGCAGCACAACATGAAAAGGAGACGAGAGTTTGAGGATGCAGGCATTGGCGGCTCCCCTTCTGGAAATTGAAAGCTACCGGCAGGTTTTGGATCAATTAAAGAAGAAGGAAGTAGCAACGGCGCTTTGCACGGGGGTAGTTGACGGGCAAAAGTGCCATTTGGCGTGGGCTTTTGGGTTGCAAACAGGACGGCCACTGGTTGTGGTGACACACAGCCATGGGGCGGCGCGGGATTTGGCCGCGGACCTAACCTTTTTTACCGGTGGCGCGCTTAATTTTCCTGTAAGGGATTATCTGACAGGATATGTAGATGTGGCCAGCAAAGATGCTACCGCGGGACGACTGGCGGTGCTGGCAGCATTATTGGATGGCAACGCACCTCCCATTGTTTGCTGTGTGGAGGCTCTTTTTGCGCCCCTGTCGCCTCGGGCACAGTTTGAGGGACATGTCATAGAGTTTGCTGCCGGGGATGTTGTGGATATGTCCGTACTGGCGGCAAAATTGGTCGCAGCTGGATATGAGCGCGCCGACACGGTAGAAGGCCTGGGGCAGTTTGCCATACGCGGCGGCATTGTGGATATTTTTGCGCCCACATGGGATAGCCCTGTAAGGATGGAATTGTGGGGAGATGAAATTGATTCTATCCGCAGCATTGATGTGATATCCCAGCGGTCTTTGGATAAGTTGGAGGGCATCAGAATTTTGCCTGTACGAGAATTTTTGGAAGACACCCAGCCTGCCACCCTGTTTGATTATTTGCCTGCTGATGCCCTAATTTGTTTTGATGAACCAAGCCGCGTGGCCCAAACGGCCCAGATGGCTTATGACGAGTATTTGCGTTTTGTAGAGGCACGGTTGGAAAAAGAGCAGGAAGTTGGCTCTGGATACTTTGACTATCTGGCGGTGCTAAAAGTTAGCGAAAGGTTCGACCGGCTGTTGTTTTCTATGCTTACGCATAATTTGCGAGACATAAAACCCACCGCACTGGCTCATTTTGATGTAAAATCATCCACGGTGTTTAAAAATCGGTTGGATTTGTTAGAGGAAGATTTGCGGTACCTGCTGGGCCAGGATTATGCCGTGGTGATATTGGCAGGAAGTGCCACCAGAGCGCGGCGGCTAGCCCAGGAGCTTGATGACGCAGGGTTTGTTGCTAGATATACCGAAGATTTGGACAGTGCACAGCTGGATCCCAGGCAAATACTGCTTAACGCCGGTAATTTAACCAAAGGTTTTGAATATCCCCACTTAAAGCTGGCTGTCATTAGCGGTGCGGAGTTTTTTGGAGAGGATGGCCCTAAGCGGCGCAAGGTTAGGCGCAAAAAGAAGGGCAGCCGCATAGACAGTTTTACGGATTTAAGCGTGGGGGATCATGTTGTACATGATAACCACGGTGTTGGGGTTTATCGTGGTTTGGAGAAAATTGAAATTGACGGGGCCGTCAGGGATTACCTTAAAATAGGGTATCACGGCGAGTCCAATTTATATATAGCCATTAGCCAGTTGGATGCGTTGCAAAAGTATATCGGTGGCGAAGGGCATATGCCGCGGCTTAGCCGACTTGGCGGCGCGGACTGGCAAAAGGCCAAGGCCAAGGCACGGGCGGCGGTGGAGGAAGTGGCCAAGGAGCTTGTGGAGCTGTATGCCAAACGGGAGAGCTTGCGGGGGCATGGATATTCCACCGACACAGTGTGGCAGGCGGAGTTTGAGGAGACCTTTATACATGAAGAAACCGACGACCAACTGGCCGCCGTGGAGGACGTGAAACGCGACATGGAAAGCCAGCGGGTGATGGACCGGCTGGTGTGCGGCGACGTGGGCTACGGTAAGACAGAAGTGGCCATACGGGCAGCTTTTAAGGCGGTGTGCGACCAAAAACAGGTGGTATACCTTTGCCCCACCACTATTTTAGCCCAACAGCATTACAACACATTTGCACAGCGCATGAAGGATTTTCCTATAAATATAGATGTAATGTCCCGCTTTAGGAGTACAAAGGAGCAAAAGGCCACCCTGGAGAAGGTGAAAAAAGGCGGTGTGGACATACTTGTGGGCACCCATCGTTTGCTGTCCAAGGATGTTGAATTTAAAGATTTGGGCCTGATTATTGTGGATGAAGAGCAACGTTTTGGGGTGATGCACAAGGAGCGTCTGAAGCAAAAATGGCAAAATGTAGATGTTATGACGCTTACGGCCACACCCATACCGCGGACGTTGCATATGAGCTTGGCAGGCATAAGGGATATGAGTCTGCTGGAAGAACCGCCCCTAGAGCGGCAACCAATACAGACATATGTGCTGGAATACAGCGACGAAATTGTGGCGTCGGCCATCGGGCGGGAGCTTAACCGCGGCGGCCAGGTGTATTATCTGCATAATCGTGTGGAGAATATTGCCCGCACGGCAGCGCGAGTGGCCCAACTGGCCCCCGGGGCCAATGTGGCCTATGCTCATGGGCAGATGAACGAGACAGAGCTTGAGAATGTGATGATGGATTTTATTGACGGCACAATTGACGTGCTGGTGTGTACCACCATTGTGGAAAACGGGCTGGACATACCCAATGTTAACACCATTATCATACAAGACGCGGACAATATGGGGCTGGCCCAGCTGTATCAACTGCGCGGGCGTGTTGGGCGCGCAAGCCGGTCATCTTTTGCATACCTAATGTATCGCCGCGACAAGGTGCTTAGCGAAACAGCGGAAAAACGCCTGCAAACCATAAGGGAATTTACCCAATTTGGCAGCGGTTTTAAAATAGCCATGCGTGATTTGGAGATACGAGGCGCGGGCAATATATTGGGAGCGGCACAGCATGGCCATATGGATGCTGTGGGTTATGAGATGTACTGTAAGTTGCTTGATTTGGCCGTAAAAGAAATGCGGGGTGACAATGCGGTTGAAGGCTTTGAAACCCTGGTGGATATTGTCATCGACGCATTTATCCCCGACAGCTACATCCGCAACGAACACCAAAAGCTGGAGATGTACAAGAAAATATCCCACATCAGCGGCGATGGGGATTTTATGGATGTGCAGGAGGAAATGGAGGACAGGTTTGGCACGCTGCCGACCTCCGCACAAAATTTGCTGGATATTGCGCTGTTAAAGGCACGGGCCAATGCCACCGACATTACCGGCATTGCACAAAAAGGCCGAACCATCACCGTTACTTTTAAGAGCGACGCGCGGGTTGACCCGTTAAAGATAGGCCAGCTGGTGCAAAGGAGCAAGGGGCGCATGAAATTTACACTAGGTACGGCACCATATCTGACCCTGTGGTTTAAAGAGGGCGAGGACTTTATGGGGGCGCTGGCTAATTTGGTTTTAGAGTTGGGGAGTTGAGCGAGGTGGGATTATGATAGTTCCGGTTTCGAAAGTAAATGAGCGAAAATGGGCGCAACTGTGTGTAGATTTGTGGCCGGACAACAGCGTTGAGGCCATGCTTTACGAGCGCGCCAACGGGATGCTGCCCAATGAGTTTTTGTATTATGCAGAGGACGAAGCGGTAGCTTTCGTCAGTCTTTCATTGCGGCACGATTATGTGGAGGGTACGGAAACCAGCCCCGTGGGATATTTGGAGGGCATATATGTAAAGCCGGACTTTCGCAGACGCGGCATTGCAGGAGAGCTGGTTTTGTTTGCGCAGCAGTGGTCTACCAGCCGTGGCTGTTCTGAATTTGCCTCTGATTGTGAATTGGACAATGAGGAAAGCAGGCTGTTCCATGGGCGGCTGGGCTTTAAGGAGGCCAATAGGATTATATGCTTTACGATGGAATTACCATAAATATTACGGAAATATCAGCTGGCAAAATGCGTAAGCATCTCAAGCTCCCTCTCTCTACTAGCCACAATAAAACGGCGATTTACTGTAAGTTCACACTGAAGAGCATGAACATTCATTTGTTCTATCAGTTTAGAGTCATCAGTATGGAATACGCCTTTTTCGACCAGACTTTTTCCATTCTCGACTAATACAAACGCACCTTTTGGCGAGAAAGGTGCAACCCACATGAGGTTTCCATCTCGATAATGTGTGTAGTAGGTACAATTGCGCGGGACAACAAATTCTACATCGGTATTATTCTCGAATGTATTAGCTGAAAAATTATCAAAAGCCCCTGCTAACGCTTCTGGGTGCATGAGAATCTTTTCGTGCGTGATTGTAGAATTATGCCCAAGAGCCTCTAATAATTCTTTTGTTGCAGAAGGACGGTTCACTTCATTAAGAACTAGCTGGCTTCGGAGGAGTGCGTAGCAGATATAATTCTTCATAGCATTAACATCAAATGTTAGAGGTGAAGTCTTGCCCTGATGAAACAGCCTTGCATTTTTCATCAAATCACCAACAGGCCCCTCAACATAATCTCGTAAAAATTCCTCTGTGTCCTGAGAATAGTAGCCAAACACTGTATCTAATTTCTTAATGCTTTCTTTCTTAATTGTTTGGTCGCTCAAATCAAGGAAATACACATATTCCATCTTTACTGGCTGGTTCTTCTCGTTTTTCTCAATTTGAAGATGCGAAAAGTTTTTCATGATAGACTTTGGTATCTGAACGTGAGAATTAATCGGTAAACTCAAAATATCACCCTTTGCAATGGACTCATAAAATTCCAGCATCAACCATACGAGTTTAGTCGTTACTTTAGCCGTCTTCGGGCGGCATTTGGTTTTAAAAAGGCCAATAGGATTATATGCTTTACGATGGATTTGCCGCGTAACCATTCCGACTAAAGTCATGCGCCGTCATTTATGAGGGATATTATTTCGTAAATCAAGAACATACGATTATCCAATTCTGCGATTTTATCGGCACAAATGATGAGTTCGTCGCTTAAATGCTTGGGTATCTGTTCTTTATATTTGTATTTTGCTTGATGTTCCAGCGTTGACCAAAAATTCATTGCTTCTGTGCGGATTTGAATTTCTATGGGCAGTGTTTCTGTTTTGCCGGAATGGTATATCGCAATTTCTATAATGATGTGGTAGCTACGGTACCCACTTGGTTTTGGCTTGGTTACATAATCCTTTTCGCTCACAACATTTATGCCCGGCATTTCTCTTATTAGGTCAGCCAAAAAATAAATGTCTTTAGCGTAGGGGCAGATAATGCGGATGCCCGCAATGTCCCTCAAATGCAACCTGGCGTTTTCTGCCGTAAGCTCTACGCCTTGTTTATGCAGCTTACCGGCAATGCTTTCCGGTGATTTTATGCGCCCGGCTATATGCCCTATGGGGTTATTGTCTTGATAGTATTTATGGGCTTCATGGATAATGTCTAGTTTTGTAAGCATGGTTCTGTGCGCCCACTCATAGGCGAGCAATAATTCTTTCAGTCGTGCAAATTCTTCGTCACTAAATCTCGCTGTCATTCGTAATTTCCTCCGTGTTTAGAATTAAAGTGAAAACCGCGCCGCCATCAGCAGAATTTTCTGCTTTTACATACCCTTTATGCTGGTCGGCTATGGACTTTACAATAGACAACCCAATGCCTGTGTTGCCGCCTTTGCCTTTATAAAAACGCTCAAAAACATGCGGTAAAATCTCAGTCTTAATGCCATCGCCGTCATCTGCAACGATGATGTGTACACTGCTCCCCTTCTTGCGGCAGGATAATGTAATCTTGGACTTGGCATAACGTATTGCATTAGAAATTAAGTTATCAACGGCTCTTGAAGTTAGCTCAGAAATACACTCGTAGTAAATGCTGTTGTCGTCAAGGTCATAAACAAAGCTGATACGCTTTTTATCAGCAATAGCCTGCTGTCGTGCCGCGCATTCTTTAATAATTGCGACTAAGTCTGATTTTTCGGCGGCATAAACAGTGGAGATATTGTCAATTTTTGCAATGTACAGCAAATCTGTTACTAAGTCCGATAGTTTGTCTGTTTCTTCCAAAATGGTTTCGCTTGCCTGTTTTGGCTCCATAAGCCCATAAATTATGCCCTCTGCATAACATTTAATGGACATCAGCGGTGTACGCAATTCGTGTGATGCATTTTGAAAAAAGTCTTTTTGCTCACTATCATAAGCCTTTATCTGCTTCACAGATTTATTCAAAGCGGCATTTAGGTTTTCAAGTTCTGTGTCCCTAAATTCAAAGTTATTGGTATCAAAACCGCTTTTGCCTATACTAAGTGCAAATTTACCAAGCTGCTCTATAGGCCGGGTGATAGAGTTGGCTAAGAAATAAGTAACAACCACAGCCATCACAAACATTATGCCTACAAGCACAAATAAAATTATGCCAGCCCTGCCGATACTCTGTTCGGCATAATAGTAGTTTTCTCGAGTGGAAAGCAGCCGTATAAGAATATTAAAGAGAACGCCCGTAAGCAAAAATGAAATAAACAACACAAAGGAAAAAGCGGCAAGGATTCTCATGCGCAATCTAGTTTTCTTTTCGTTTTTATTCTTCATTACACCCGACCTTCTCTTCTATAACAAACTGCTCACTATTTGCGTTTTTTTCAAAATCTATGCGCCTAAAAATTGCGTTGACCCTCATTGTAAGAGCCATTGGGCTAAATGGTTTTGTTAGGTAGTCATCGCTGCCCAAATCTAAGCCCGTTGCATAGTCCAAATCACTATCGCGAGCTGTTAGCATAATTATTGGCACTATACTGGTTTTGCGTAGTTCTTTGCAAACAATAAATCCGTTAGAGCCGGGCATCATCACATCAAGCACAACTAAATCCGCAGGGCTTTCCGAGAAGGCTTCAAGAAGCAAGTCACCGTTCTCAAAATCCCTCACTGTGTATCCTGCACTTTCCAAAAATGTTTTGATGCCAAGTCTAATATTGGTTTCATCATCAGCAATGTATATTTTCTTTGTTTTCTCCATAATATTTCACCCTTTCCGTTTTATATTGGGCCTGTTCGGAAACCCATTTCCTTTAAAGCTTAATGCGCTTAAGCCGCAGGGCGTTGACCAACACCGACACCGATGACAATGACATGGCCACGGCGGCTATCATAGGGTCCAGTAGCGGGCCGCCCAATAGATACCACAGGCCCATAGCTATTGGGATACACAGGATGTTGTAGATGAAGGCCCAAAAGAGGTTTTGTTTGATATTGGTGATGGTTTTACGGCTGAGAGTGATGGCGGCGGCAACATCGGTAAGGTCTCCGCCCATAAGCACTATGTCGGCAGATTCTATGGCCACATCCGTGCCGCTGCCTATGGCTATGCCCACATCGGCTTGGGCCAGGGCCGGGGCATCATTTATGCCATCGCCCACCATGGCTACCTTGCCGGTGGTTTGCAGTTTTTTCACATTTTTGGCTTTGTCCTGGGGCAGCACCTCCGCCAGGACATTTTTTATGCCTGCCTGTTGGGCCACAGCCTGGGCGGTGGCGGTGTTGTCGCCGGTTATCATCACTACGTTTATGCCCATTTGCTGCAATTGCTCCGCGGCCGCCCGGCTTGTGGGCTTAATTATGTCTGCCACGGCTATTATGGCCTGGACGGTATCGTCTATAGCCATATACATGGGGGTTTTGCCCTGTTCGGCCAGTTTTGCGACGTCTTTGGCATAATCAGCCAGGTTTATGGTATTTTCGTCCATCAGCCGCTTATTGCCTATCAATATGTTTTTCCCGTCCATTGTAGCAGAAATACCCTGGCCGGTGATGGAGTTAAAAGCGGAGGGCTCGGCAAAGATGATATCCTGCTCCAGGCCTTTGTTTACGATGGCTTCGCCCAGGGGGTGTTCGGAATTTTTCTCTGCAGAGGCCGCCAGACGCAGAACTTCTTCCCCATCATATGGCCCGTACGTCACAATATCCGTCACATGGGGCTTGCCCATGGTAATGGTGCCTGTTTTGTCCAGCACCACGGTTTTGATTTTATATGCGGTCTCCAAAGATTCGCCGCTTTTGATAAGGATGCCCTTTTGCGCCCCTTTGCCCGTGCCAACCATAATGGACGTCGGAGTGGCAAGACCAAGTGCGCATGGGCAAGCTACAATTAGTATGGCGATAAAAATACGCATGGAAAACCATAGGCTTTCGTCCGCCCAAAAATACCAACCCGCCAGAGAAGCGATGGCAATAAGTATGATGGCAGGGACAAAACGCTCTGAAATAGCATCCGCCAGGGCGGCGATTGGCGCCTTGCTTCCTTGGGCTTGTTGTACCAATTGTATTATTTGGGCCAGGGCTGTGTCCTTGCCAACCTTGGTGGCGCGATATTTTATAGAGCCGTTTTTGTTGATGGACGCACCGATGATGTGGTCGCCGGCCACTTTGACCACAGGCATGGATTCGCCGGTCAGCATGGACTCGTCCACACTGGTTTCGCCTTCGATGACTATGCCGTCTGTGGGCATTTTCTCACCCGGACGCACAATAATTATGTCGCCGGGCGTCAGCTCGTCTATGTAAACCTCAACCTCATTGCCATTGCGTATGATTTTGGCGGTTTTTGGTGCCAGGCCCATTAGCTTCTTAATGGCCTCGCCGGTTTTGCCTTTGGCCACACTTTCCATATACTTGCCCAGCACAATCAGGGTCAAAATAACCCCGGCTATTTCGTAATATGGCTCATAATGGCCGCCAAAAAAGACATTGGCGGCGGTAAGGTACAGGCTGTAAATAAAGGCAGCAGCGGTGCCCTTGGCAATTAGCGAGTCCATGTTTGGGCTGCGCTTAATAAATAAGGCAGAAAAACCGCGGGTATATATCTTCCAATTAACGGCTACAACAGGAATGGTTAGTGCCAGTTGTATCAAGACATTTTGCGCGGGAAAATTGTGAGGATCAAGGTAGTGCGGCAGGTGTATGCCCATATGATGGAAGAGCATAGGCACCATGGAGATGATAAACAGCGGAGTAGTGAAAATGGCTGAAATTACGAAGCGACGCCAGATTTCTTTGGTTTCGCGGGCTTTGCGGGCGGCCTCTTCGTCTATGGTTTCTTCTTCGTGCAGCCGAAAGCCAGCTTGCCGTACTGATTGTATCACATTTACCACGGAGATTTGTGCGATATTGTATGATAAAGCAAGCTGTTCTGTAGCGAAATTTACATCGGCGCGGGCTATGCCATCCAATTTGCTCACTATATTTTCGATACTTTTGGCACAGGCGTTACAAGACATACCCTCTATTTTGAAAATACGTGTAACAGATGGCAGGGCAAGTCCAAAACCTAACCCGCGAGCAGCAGATATAATGGCATCCTGGTTGGTCACAGCAGGGTCAAAAGAAACAGAAAGTTGCTCTGTGGCAAAATTAACATGGGCTTGGGTTATGCCATCCAAATCTTGCATAGTGCGCTCCAGTTTTTTGGCACAAGCGGCACAAGACATGCCGGTTATATTTAGAATTATTGATTCCATAAGTTGCCCCTTTCGTACATCTATTACAATATTGGGATTATCTTGTTCTTGTCGCGGATATTAGGGCCTTAACGGCATTTTTTATGTAACCGGGCCGGATCTTAGCGGCGGGATTTTTGCGGACGGTCAGGCGCGGTGTAAGGTCTTTGGATGTGATGGCCACGGCAATTACTCGCTCTTGACGATTGGTCTCCAGCTCTTTTACCTGGGCTTGCAGGCTAAAAATTATCTCGGCAGTTATGACGGCCAACTGGATGTGATCTTGTTGTAATTGGGCCAAGTTGGCTTCGGTTTCGGAGAGATTTTGGGTCAGTTGGACTGTTGTTTTGATGATACTTTTACGCAGACCGGCAACCATGGGTACGATAAGTGCCGCCGCCAACATAACTGTTACTGATAGTATTAAAATAGCGATAATGCCTGCATCGGCGACCATAAGAAAATATATGGCCAAGCTAATGATGATGGCCGCAAAAAGAGCACAGGCGGCGAAAAGTGTCACAAATTGACGACCAAAGGGGGATTTTTGCAGACTCATGTTGCACCTCTTTTCAGAAGAAATTCGGCAAAGGCCAGGTCTGTTGGGTGGGTTATTTTGATATTATTGGTGCTGCCCTGTATGATTTTTGGCGAAACACCAATATTTTCCATGAGTTGACAATCATCAGAAGCCACAAAATTTTGTAAACGTGCAGTTTCATGAGCGGCCATCAGGGCTTGCCGCCGAAAGGCTTGAGGGGTCTGGGCCAACCAAAGAGTTTGACGATCTATGGTTTGTATGACGGACATGTTTGAGTCAGACAGTTTTACCGTATCAGTAATAGGAGCGGCCAATGTAGCAGCATTATGGTGGTATGCGGCGGAAATTACAGCATTTATGTCTTGATCAGTCACAAAAGGTCTTGCTCCATCATGAATAACCACGATGACATCACCTGGCGGCACCGCCAAAAGGCCGTTATATGTGGATTCTTGGCGGGTTTGGCCGCCGCGGATTGTGGTCAGCAGTTTGGGGGAATCAAAATACGCGTCGCAATATTCGGAAACAACAAGTATTATGCCATCAATGTGGGTGTTAGCGGCGAAGCGACTGAGACCGTGAGCAACAATGGGCACACCGTCCAGATGTACGAACTGTTTTGGAGTGTCGCCACCAAAACGCGTACCGCTGCCGGCTGCCAGTATTATTACATAACATGGAGTGTTATTGTACATGATGGCCCCCATTTTTACCGATTTTATTAGTTAAAGTTGGCCTTATCAAACCTATCCAGCAAATCTTCAAAAATCTTCATGGCATCGTTGATTGGTTGCGGCGAAACCATATCCAGCCCGGCTTCTTTAAGGAGATTTATTGAGTAATCCTTGCTGCCAGAGGCCAAAAACGCCAGATACTTCTCCACGGCAGATTGACCTTCTTCCCGTATTTTTTTGGCAAAAGCCATGGCGGCAGCAAAACCTGTGGCATACTGATACACATAAAATGCACGGTAGAAATGTGGTATGCGGCTCCACTCACAGTTAATTTGGTCGTCCAGCACCACACCGCCGTCACCAAAATGTTTATCCATAAGGCCGCGGTATAGTTTACCCAAAGAATCAGCATTAAGAGGTTCGCCTCGCTCCGCCATTTCGTGGGCTATCATTTCAAATTCTGCAAACATAGTCTGGCGGAAGAAAGTGCCCACAAATTGTTGGATAAAATAATTTAGCAAATAGTTGTATTTAGTCTTATCAACCGTGGTGTTAAGCAGATGCTCCATCACCAAGGCCTCGTTAACAGTGCTGGCCACCTCCGCCAAAAATATGGTATAGCTGCCATATGGGGCAGGCTGGGTTTTGTGGGTAAAATGGCTGTGGAGGGCGTGGCCCATTTCGTGGGCAAGAGTAAACATATCACCCATAGTATCATTGTAATTCATCAGTACATAGGGGTGTGCTGCGCCATAAACGCCCCAACAGTACGCACCACTGCGTTTGCCTTTGTTTTCGTACACATCCACCCAGCCACTATCAAAAGCAAGACGCACCAGAGCTTGATAATCCGGCCCAAGGGCGGCCAGACCGTCAACCACAGCGGTTTTGGCGTTTTCCCAGTCCATAAAAGTATCGGCATTTTCAACAATGGGTACACGCATATCATACATGTGTAGCTGGTCATACCCCAGGCATTTTTTGCGCAGGGCCAAATAGCGGTGAAACAACGGCAAATTGGCATTTACGCTGTCCACCAGGTTTTTGTATATCTCCTTTGGGATATTGTCGCCTGACAAAGCCTCATCCAAAGCACTGTCATAATTGCGCACATCGGCCACAAACAGGTCATTCTTCACGGAATAATTATATGCCTCAGCCAGGGTATTTTTTTGGGCGGCATATGCGGCATAATAGGTATCAAAAGTATTTTTACGCAGGGTGCGGTCGGCACTTTCCATCAGGCGGCCATATTGGCCATGGGTTATTTCATGCTCGACCCCTTGACTGTCGACAGCCTTGCCAAATGCCATGTCCGCGTTATTTATCATTGTATATATGCTTTGGGCTGCATCACCAATTTCCGATGCTTTGGCCATAATTTCCTCTTTATCGGGAGAAAGCACGTGTTTTTCTTCGCGGAAAAGGTCGTGAAAATAATGGCGGTAGACTTTAAGGCCGTCACAGCCCTCCGCAAGAGCATTTACCGCATCTTCGCCAATGGCGATAATCTCCGGAGTGATGAAGCTGGCTGCTGCCTGCAATTTTGTTGTCAGACCCCGGGCTTTGTCTCTCATGCCTTGATATACAGGGTTTGCGGTATCCTCGTCATGCTTTAGGTGTGAATATAGAATAAGCCGGGAAAGATGGCCCGATATTTCATATCGTTGGGTAAGGCAGGCCAACAAATTTTCTGCAGACGCGCCTAATTTGCCCTCATTAGCCTTTATGGCATCGGCATATGCTCCAGCAACATCAAAGGCAGCCTGCCAGGCATCATCGCTCTCGTACAGGGTGGTTAGGTTCCATTTAAATTCCGGCGCTATCTGGTCTCTGGTTTTTAATTCCGGCATAATAGTCCTCCTGGGTATTATTATCTTCAATTATAGCATACCCCGGCTGGGATTTCAAATATACTCGCTAAACTTAATTCCGGTCCGCTCTTCGCGGAGTGGCCAACCCGATTGCGTATTCACGAAATCAGGTCGGCCGCTAAGGGCGGCTTTTTTATGAAGTTTAGCGAGTATAAAAGCAAAGGGTAGTCAACTTAAGGTCCAAAAAATACGAACCCTATGCCTCTCCGACCTTAGGCCTCCTTCAGACGACTTTCTATTTCTTCCATGGTATTTGCGCTTAGGGTACTCTTTCACAATATATCTAGGTGTATCTAACAGCTCTTCTTGAAACCCCATGATAAGTCAATTCATTGACGCACAATATACAAAAACACTTTGCCCGACAATACACTTTCCAAAAACACTGAAAAATATATTGTCGGGCAAAGTGTTAAAACTCGTCCAAAACCTATTATGCGCATACACGATGATAAAGTGATATAAAACGACGTCTTTTAAATCGAAATAGAAACCTCTGTTTATTACCGAAATAACAAAAAGAATAGTAACAATAAGCCAAAATACGCATCTGCAACCGACCACAAAATAAACCATATTTTTTGGGGAAGATGTCTCTCACGGCTGTCAAGTTGCCAATGTAGGCAATGGAAGCCAAAGAGAATATTGCTGATGCGCTTAGCACAAAGTTTCAATTGTTAGAAGCAAGTGGTTAGAAAGGTCTAGGAAATTTATACGCTGTTAGATGTTAGAAATTTGTTAGAAATGAGGGGTAAAGGACTAAAAAATCTAAAAAAATACGGACTATCCGATGTATCGGAAAGCCCGTATTTTAGCCATTATGCGGATGAAGGGACTCGAACCCCCACGCCTTGCGGCACAAGATTCTAAGTCTTGCGTGTCTGCCAATTCCACCACATCCGCACAAAGCCTTGTCAGTTTATCACTTTTTTGGATCAATGTCAAGGGTATCTTGCAAAAATGTCCCGGCGTCAATGCTAAAGCGTCAATGATAGGTTACAAAATCCTTAGCAATACAATAAACTTGCCTGTCTGCATGGTGCATGATGGGTATTTTGTGTTATTATGTTTATGCAAGATTCTCATCTTATAGTGATGAATGAATTTGTGGTGAATCCATTGTGCCGCTTGAAGGCTTGTGGGCTCGCTGAGGGGCGGGGTTTAATCAACGATTTGTAGTATACCCCATTTGCTACCTTGTCTGGCCCAGGCCAGACCTTCGGAGAAATTACGTATTTCGTTAAGTGCAACAGAAACAACAGTGTTGCCTTCTCGGTCTATTATGCCCCAATGTCTGTTGTCACCGCCCTGTTCCCAGTCGCCAAGGCGAACCGCCGCAACGCCATTGGAAAAGTCACGCACCTCATAAAATATTGGCGGCACAACTTCGTTACCTGTTCTGTCAATAAAACCCCAGCGGGTATCCGGGCCCCAATCTGTGCTGACGGCGGCAAGTCCTTCGGAAAAGCTGTACACACTGCTAAACTGAAAGGGCACCACTTCGTTGCCCGTCCTATCAGCAAAACCCCAGCGAGCGTCCGACCCCCAGCCTGTGCTGACGGCGGCAAGTCCTTCGGAAAAACTGTGAACACCGCTAAACTGAAGGGGTATCACTTCATTGCCGCATCTGTCAATAAAACCCAAGCGACTATCCGGCCAACTTCCCTTGCTTACGGCCGCCAACCCTTCTGAAAAATTTCCAACCCAACAATATGCAGGCAGTGCAATAACATTGCCTTCTAAGTCGATGAAGCCTTGACGCGTGTCCCCGTCATGTTCATATGTTACCACAGCAAGCCCTTCGGAAAAATCCCCTATGTAGTTATAGATAAAAGGGGCAATTTCATTGCCCTGTCTGTCTATTAAGCCCCAATGGCCAAAAAGCCGTCCACCTTCCCAATATTCATGCTCGGCTTCCCTATCCTTAATCCACATCGCCGCAACACCGTAAGAAAACCTAGGCGAAACATAACCCGCAGGCATAAAAAAGTAAACGTCAAATTGAAAAGGTACCACCATCTCGCCGCCAGTATCAATAAACCCCCAGCGCTCGTAACGCCAGCCGCTGTCACATCTCACCGCCGCCAGCCCTTCGGAGAAATATGTTGCATAAGTAAATTCCGGCAGAATAGCCCAATTGCCATTTGTGTCAACAAATCCCCAGCGCCAAGCACTCCCTTCGTCCATAGACAATGTTGCCACCAGTCCTTCAGAAAAATCATGGGCATTGCCGAATTTAAAAGGTGTAATTTGCTCCCCATTAGCATTGAAGAAAGCCACGCCGCTGTGGTTCGATGAAAATATACCGGCCACCCCATAAGTAAATGTGGGAGCACCACGATACGCGTAATGGGGTTCGGGGTGCGGATGCTCCAGAGGTATGACAATCTCACCCAAGTTATTTATGTAGCCCATTATATGCATGCCGCTTTCAAATACCTCCACCGCTGCCATGCCGCCGCGGAAATCAAAAACCGCGTCAAACTCCCAGATGGGTTCCACAAGCCATCTGATGACGGAAGTATCCATTTCCAAAACAGGCTCCGGTGTGGGTGCCGGTGTGGGTTGTAGCGTAGGAGTTGGCACGGGTGTTGGCCGCGGCGTTAGTTGTGGTGTCGACTCCGGTTCATAATCATACTCTATGTGGTCGTAGTCGTTTTCCTCTGTGTCCGCATCAGAACCACAAGCTGACAGTATCAGCACAAAGGCCAAGGCCAGCATAATTATCAACACCTTACGCATCATTTTTCTCCTCTCTAATCAGCGTGTCTTGGATGATATAGCGTGGGCGTTGTTTTACTTCCAGATATATTTTGCCGATGTATTCGCCAATGATGCCTGTGGCCAACAGCTGCAGACCGCCTATGGCCCAAATGGATACGATGGTAGAGGCCCAACCCGCAGTTGTGTTGCCTTGGGCGTAGTCTATTAGAAAATATATAAGGAGTATCAAGCTGGCGACAAAGGAGGCCAGGCCGATGAAGGAGATAATGCGGATGGGGCGGATGGAAAGGGATGTGATGCCCTCGATGGCAAAGGCCAGCATTTTTTTAAGGGGGTATTTGGTTTGCCCGGCAAAGCGCAGGGCACGTTCGTAAGTGACTGTGGCGGTTTTGTAGCCTATCATGGGAACAATACCGCGCAAAAACAGGTTGACCTCTTTAAAGCAGGCAAGGCCTTCTAGAGCGCGGCGAGTCATAAGGCGGTAATCGGCGTGGTTTGGCACAATTTCTACGCCGATAAGACGCATAAATTTGTAGAAAGCCATGGCGGTGCGGCGCTTTATGAAGGTGTCTTTTTCCCTTTTGCTGCGCACGGCATATACAATGTCGTTGCCGGCCCGATATTCGGCCAGCATGGCGTCTATGGCATCTATGTCATCTTGCAGGTCAGCATCCATGGATATACTTACATCCGCATGGTCTTTGGCTACCATAAGCCCAGCCAAAAGGGCGTTTTGGTGGCCACGGTTACGGGAAAGATTGATACCGGCAAAGATGGGGTTGGTGCTGTGAAGCTGGCTGATTATATCCCAGGTGCGATCCGAAGAGCCATCATTAACAAAGAGTATTTTGGAAGCAGCGGAGATTTCTTTGGACGCAATAAGAGCCGCCAGCTTTTCTTTTAGTCTGGTGGCGGTTTCGGGTAGCACTTCTTCTTCTTTATAGCAGGGTACAACAACATATAGTATCGTTTCCGCCATATTGCTTCCCCTCCTCATTTTACACTCCTCGCCCGCATTTCATGCTCCATTATTTCTAAAAGGTGCGGTTTTGTTTCATCATCCAGAAGGAATGTAAAACCCATATGGCAACGGCATTTTTGCTGGCGTTGGCCGTCTAAAACAAAGTCAAAGCCTTTTAGGCAACGAGAATTGCAAGCGGTGGGGTCACTTAACCTGCTGCAATTTCCGCCTTTTAGGATTGCATCTTTCATTACATCCGGCCATTTGGATACCTTTTCTTCATAAGAAAGAACATTATCCGCATATATACGCAGCATTGGCATTTTCTTTCGGAAAAGAAAATTAGCTACTGTGCGTTTGGTGGGTTTATGAATATAGGATACGACATAACCGTTTGCTGTTTCTCTTATTTTCCAAGTGCAGTCATTCTCTTGCAAATATGTGTGTAATTGGTTGATAAAGGTTTCGTGTGAAGTTCCTGCTGATATTAAAAAGTCGTTGAATGTTGTGCTCAATCTTTCATCCTCCGGTGCAACTCTATTAAGAATTGTTCCTTCATGGTAGGGTGCAGAATTATGGTGTGGCGTTGGTCTTCAGCTATATATTCCAGTTCTATGCCGTCCTCGTGCTCTACCAGGCCTATAATATTGGTGTAAAATATCTCCTGTTTAGATGGGGCGATTAACAAATGGTCGCCCCAGGCTTGATAATAGCTGCGAAATTTGATTATCATACTGCCTGCGCTGATAAGTATAAGCAGGGGCCAGCAAACAACTTGCAAAAGCATATCTCCTATGCTAATGCCATATATCAGCGGCACAAAAACAGCAATTTGCGCCGCCATATGCAATTGGCGTTGTTTTTTCGGCAGTAGCTTGGTGTATTTTATGCTTTTGTCCATTATTATTCCCTTTCTCATTAAATGAGTTGTGATACTACCTTCCGTGTCTGCCCCAAACAATATCCGAAAACAGCTCCGGTGTCCAGTCCGGTGTAACTGAAAACCTTGGTAACACAAATGGGTCGGTGTTTCTGTAAACATAACCCCAGTGGGTGGCAAAGGCCGCCTGTACCCCTTCGGCTTTTAAGGCACTTATGGCATTTTCGCTGTGGCGCCCAAAGGGATACGCAAAGACAGATTGCCACAGGATGGGTACGTCAAAACTTTGGCGTATGTCGCTCCTTATGTTTTCCTCGCTTTCCACAGAAAACATGGGGGTACCGTCAACAAATTGGTGCATATGATGGCCGTGGGGACCGTATTCAAAAACATCCACGGCGGCGTTAAGTTCTGCCAGACTCATAAATTGCAAGGGATAAGCCGCCATAGCTGGCGTTTCTTCTTCGATATTGTTTGTTATGATAAATATTATGCCTGTAAAGCCAAATTCCCGCATAATTGGGGCTGCGTATAGGTAATTGTCCAGATAACCATCGTCGAATGTGATGAGGACGGGGTTTTCGGGCAGGTCAGCATTATTAAACATAAAGTCCAAAAACTGCTGTGTGGTGAGGGGTGTAAAGTCATTTTCGTAAAGATAACGCATTTGCTGGTAAAACACTCCGTCCAGCAAAATCCAGGGGTTGTCCGCATTAGTGGGGTAATAAAATTGGTGGGGCATTATTGAGTGATAGACAAGGACGGGAATGCGAGGCGTGTTTGAAGTCTCGGATTGTCCGCAAGCACTTAGGACTGAAAATATAAACAGCAATGCCGCCATCATGTATAGTTTGTTTATTTTTTTCCTCATCAAGGGCCTCCAATTTTATACAGGCTTTACGACAGTCGCGCCTTAAAATCCTCGTAACCGAAAGTTTTTACTGTGTCAATTGTACCGTCCGTGCGCAAAATAGTCAGCGCAGGCAGAGCAACGCCGTTAAAAGTATTGGTTTTTACCATAGAATATATGGCCATATCGGTAAAGACCAGGCGATCGCCGATCTTAAGGGGCTTAGGGAAAGAATAATCCCCGATAATATCCCCGGCCAGACAGCTTACGCCGCCAAGGCGGTATGTGTTGGGCATATCGCCGGGATGGCTGCTGCCGATGATATGCGGGCGATATGGCATCTCCAGCACATCAGGCATATGACATGCAGCGGATGTATCCAATATGGCGGTGCGTACGCCGTTATCAACAATATCCAGCACCTGGGCCGCCAAAAAGCCTGCGTTAAGGGCCACGGCCTCGCCGGGTTCCAAATATACCTCCACATCATATGTGGATTTTATGCGGTTTATCAAGCCACACAGTCGGTCTATATCATAACCGGGACGGGTGATGTGGTGGCCGCCGCCCATGTTAAGCCATTTAATGCCGTGAAGATGCTCGCCGAATTTCTCCTCCACGGCGGCCATTGTGGCTTCCAGGGCATCAGCATCCTGCTGGCACAGGGTATGAAAATGCAGACCATCAATGCCCGTCAGCATATCCGACCGAAAATTGGCGACGGTAACACCCAGGCGGGAATTTGGCGCGCATGGATCGTATATGGGTTTTTCGTGCTGTTGGGTAGAAAGCTCGGGGTTTATACGCAAGCCAACACTTTTGCCGCCGCAAAGTGGGCCGAACTGCTGCCATTGTGCAAAGCTGTTAAAAGTTATATGGTCACAAATGTCCAGAACTTGGGCAAAATCCCGCCGGTCATATGCCGGGGAATACACATGGTTTTCTCCGCGAAAATACTGATGAGCCAGCATGGCTTCGTGAAGACCGCTGGAGCATGTGCCATCCAGATAGCGGTTTATCAGCGGATAAAGGGAATACATAGCAAAGCCCTTTTGGGCCAGCAATATTTTACAGCCCGTGCGTTGTTTCACTTGGGCTAATATTTCCAGGTTTTTGGTTATTAACGCCTCATCCACGATGAAATACGGAGTCTCCGGCGCATGTACATCGAAATTTATCACAAATTCACCACCTAGTATGCTCTAAACATGCCAAGTATTTCGTCCAACTGACCCATGTCGGTGCTGCCGATGGAAATAAACCGCACAAACCGACCGTCCATATTGATAAAATTACGGCCGATGGCGGTGCCGTCGGTGTCATCCCAAAGAATATCCCAGGTATACCAGCGTTGGGCACCCAGGCGGCTTGTTGTGTCGTGTACGACAAAATCCGCCATATCTCCAAAGGCATCACGCTGAGACGCCACAATTTCTTCCATAAGGTATGGCGCTGTCACGTCCCCTTCTTCGTAAGGAACCCACAGAATACGCAGGTCTATGCCCGAATAGGTATCCTCGCAATAGGCGTGTAGGTCAAAAACAAAGGGGGTGTCGTTGTCTTTAAACAGCTCCGCGGTAATTTCCGCGCCGGCAGGTACCATGGTATCCGGGTCAAGCCAATACATTTCGGCAACTTCCTCGTCACTCATCACGGCCCAGTTTTCTGGCAGGTCAAAGCGCAGGCCAAAATATTCGCTCACAAAGGTATTTCCATCCCACACGCCGCGGGCAGGGGTGGTGGTTTCGCCGGAGCAAGCGGCCAGAAATACAACTACAAATAGTATAAATATAACAAATAGCGTCTTTTTCAATGGAGTGTCTCCTTAATCCACTAATGTGGGGTTAAAATCCTCGCGCCAAGGCAGGCCCCATTTGTTAAGTTCGGCCATAAATGGGTCTGGATCCATTTCTTCTACATTAAAGACACCGGCACCTTTCCAACGGCCGTCCATCATTAACATGGCACCTATCATGGCAGGTACGCCGGTGGTGTAAGATATGGCCTGGCTGCCCACTTCGCGATAGCACTCTTGATGGTCGCAAATATTATACAAATAGTAATTTTTAGGTTGGCCGTCTTTTACGCCTTGGAAGATGCAGCCGATATTGGTTTTACCCACGGTGCGTGGCCCAAGGCTGGCAGGGTCAGGCAACACAGCTTTAAGAAATTGCAGAGGAACAATGTCTTGTCCCTGGAATTTTATGGGTACAATAGAGGTCATTCCCACATTTTCTAAGCAGCGCAGGTGGGTTATATAACTTTGACCAAAGGTCATAAAGAAGCGGATGCGCTTGATGCCGTTAATGTTTTTGGCCAAACTTTCCAGCTCTTCATGATACAATAAATACATATCTTTTTGGCCAACTTCTGCAAAGTTATATTCGCGCTTAATCTCCAGCGGCGCGGTTTCTATCCACTGGCCTTTTTCCCAATACCTGCCGTTAGATGTAATTTCTCGGATGTTAATTTCCGGATTAAAATTGGTGGCGAAGGGATAGCCATGGTCGCCGCCGTTGGCGTCCAAAATGTCAATATAATGTATCTCGTCAAAATGGTGCTTTGCGGCATATGCGCTGAAAACGCCGGTGACACCGGGGTCGAAGCCGCAGCCTAGCAAGGCCATAATGCCCGCATCCTTAAAGCGTTGCTGGTAGGCCCACTGCCAGGAATACTCGAATTTTGCGGTGTCCAGCGGCTCATAATTGGCGGTGTCCAAATAATTGGTTTTGGTAGCCAAGCAAGCGTCCATGATTGTTAAATCCTGGTAAGGCAGCGCCAAATTTATCACCAAATCAGGCTTGAAGCTATTTATCAAGGCAATAACCTCGTCAGTATTGTCTGCATCTACCTGTGCTGTGTGTATTATTGTGCGGCCGCCATCCAGCTTGGCTTTAAGCTCATCACAGCGAGCTTTGGTACGGCTGGCAATCATAATTTCGCTGAAAACATCGGGGTTTTGGCAGCATTTGTGGATGGCCACACTGGCCACGCCCCCTGCGCCTATTATCAGTGCTTTTCCCATAATAATTCCTCCTATGACAGTATTAATAGCAATTCTCTTAGTATCTTACAAGCCGTGGCAGTACTGATGCCAGTTGTATCAAGATGTGGTGCCAGTTCCACCAGGTCACATCCTACTACATTCAGTTGCTTCAGATGCATCATGGCGGCCAAAAGTTCCGTAAATGTGACGCCGCCGGCTTCCGGGGTGCCCGTGCCGGGAAATGCCGATGGATCCAGTACATCCAGGTCTAGGGTAAAGTACACAGGCGCGTCACCCAGTGATTTAGCCATATTGGCGAAGCCTATCAGGCCAAATTTCTCCAGTGCAGCATGGGTTTTCGCCCACTCAAACTCCTCTTTAGCACCAGAGCGTATGCCAAATTGGTATATTTTGCCATCACCCAAAATGTCGTGGCAACGGCGTATAACCGTGGCGTGAGACAAGTTCTGGCCCAGATATTCTTCCCGCAAATCCGCATGGGCATCCAGATGGATTATGTGCAAATTAGGGTATTTTGCGGCGGCGGCACGTATAGCACCAAGGGTCACAAGATGTTCGCCGCCCAGCATTATGGGTATTTTGTCATCAGCCAAAATTTGAGCCGTTGCGGCCTCAACAGCATCCAGTGCAGGCTCTGGGCGGCCAAAGGGCAACTCCAGCTCACCGGCATCATATATTGCGGCATCTTCAAGGTCAGCATCCTGATACGGCGAGTATGTTTCTAAACCATGCGAATCATGTCGCATAGCCGCAGGACCAAAACGTGCACCTGGACGATTAGAGGTTGTAGAGTCATAAGGCGCGCCAAAAATCACAATTTTTGCCTCATCATATGGATCATCACAACCTAAAAAGGTTTGCATATTGCCGGTTTTGTTAAGCATTGTTTAGCATCTCCGTCACGTAATTTGGCAGGGCAAAGGCTCCGCGATGCAGCCGGGTGTTGTAATAATGAGTTTTGATACCCAAAGTATTCCAATCGTCTATATCATCCGTCGCAGACGCAAGAGTTTTTGAGCCAAAGCCAAAAAGCCAATGGCCGCTTGGGTACGTAGGAATGTGGGCCTGGTAGGCAGAAGCGATTGGAAAAGCCCCTTTAAGCTTGCCATAAGCACGGGCCATAGCAGCGGCATCATTAGCATAATATGGGCTGCCCAACTGGTTGACGCATATACCATTTTCACGCAACCCATTGTAGCAATTTCCATAAAATTCTTTGGTAAATAGGCCCTCTCCGGGACCGAAAGGATCAGTAGAATCTACAATAATAAGGTCGTAGGCGTCTTGTGCTTTGCGGATGAATTTCAAGCCGTCTTGATAATATATGGTAAGGCGGCTATCATCCAAAGCACCGGCAGTTTGGGGCAAATATTCTTTACACACAGTTACAACTTGCGGGTCAATCTCTACCATATCCATTCTGGTTATACCGGGATATCTGGCCAATTCGCGCACAACACCGCCGTCCCCGGCGCCAATAATTAAAACCGATTGTATGCCAGGATTGATGGCCATTGGCACATGTACCATCATTTCGTGATATGCAAATTCGTCTTTTTCTGTCATCATCATTACGCCGTCCAACACAAGAAAACGGCCAAATTCCGGCGAATCGAAGATATCAATGCGCTGGAATTCGCTTTGCGCGCCGTATAAATGGCGACTGACCTTGATGGACATTCTTGCATTTTCTGTGTGATTCTCAGAGAACCATAGCTCCATATTTCACCTCACTCTACAACAATACATATAGTTGTTCCACAGCCTCATTCTGGGTGCCTGTTAGTGTGCAACCTTTGGCCTTAGCATAGCGGATATAGTCTATTGCCGACTTGGTAACTTGCTCACCTGGGGCAATTATGGGTATGCCCGGTGGATAGCACATTACAAGCTCGACAGAAACGCGAGATACACTATTTTCCAAGGACACTAATTGTTTTTCTGCATAAAATGCCTCTTGAGGTGAACATGACACAATAGGATGTATATATTCATAATCTAACATACCTTGGGGATTTCGCCTGTGCAGCCTGTAAATTTCTGACAAAGCCGAGCAAAGCCGCTCTATATCCTTCATTCTATCGCCCACAGACACATAGGCCAAAAAATTGCCTATGTCCCCCATTTCTATTTGTATGTCATATTCGTCCCGCAGTATATCGTACACTTCACGTCCGGCCAAACCGGTTTTAAGGGTATTGACGGACAGCTTTGTAGCATCAAAATCATAAATACTGTCGCCGTTAATAATCTCTGCACCAAAGGCATAAAATCCGCCTATTTGGTTTATTTCTTCTCGGGCATATGCGGCCATTTTACCCACAGTTTCAAAAATTTCTACGCCATTAAGTGCTAAATTTTTACGACTAATGTCCAGGGAAGACATCAGTAAATATGATGCCGAGGTGGTTTGTATTAAATTAATGATTTGTCGTACATATGCAGCATTCGGTTTAACACCAAGTAGCAAAAAAGAACTTTGCGTAAGGCTGCCACCGCTTTTATGCATGCTAACCGCAGCCATATCTGCTCCTGCCGCCATGGCAGATATGGGCAGGCCTCGGCCAAAGCTAAAATGGGTGCCATGGGCCTCGTCCACCAACACCAGCATATTGCGGGCATGAGCCATCTTTACAACTGCCGGCAAATTGCTGCAAATACCATAATACGTAGGGTTGTTGAGGAGAATGGCCACAGCATCAGGATTCGCATCCATAGCTTGCTCTATATCTTGAAGCTTCATGCCCATAGAAATGCCTAGATCCGGCTGCAATCCGGGGTCGATATAGCAAGGTATGGCACCGGAAAGTATCAGGCCGGTTAGGACACTTTTATGGACATTACGGGTCAGCAATATTTTGTCTCCAGCTTTGCAGGCAGACATAATCATAGCTATAACAGAAGATGTGGTGCCGCTTACCATAAGGAAAGCCTGGGCAGCACCAAAAGCATCGGCGGCAATTTCTTCGGCCTCCTTAATTACAGAAACGGGGTGGCCTAAAAAATCCAGACTTTTCATGGAGTTAACGTCCAGGGACATGGCCTTTTCGCCTAAAAACGCCGTAAGCTCTGGACTGCCTTTGCCTCGCTTGTGACCCGGCACATCAAAAGGCACAATACGCTTGTCTTTCATGTTTTCCAGAGCTTCCATAATAGGTGCCCGTTGTTGCAGCTTTATGTTCATTTATCATACTCCTTGTACATCAATCACCAGCAAAGACATTTGTGCCGCTAAAAATCTCAATCATCTCCCGCCGCAGGCTGTTGGTTATGTCCAGCCTGGTTTTGGGTTTTATTTCATATACATCGCTGTTAAACAAATAGTTTTGCAAATCAACTTCTTTTATAAGCATTTTTGTGTGGAAAATGTTGTGCTGGTACACGTTCATGTCAATGGCGTCATATTTGTCCATGGTTTTTTCGTCTATATAATCCTGGATGGACGTAAGCTCGTCATCCCTAAATATTTTTTCACCCTGCATATCCCGCGTAAAGCCTCGCACCCGATAATCCATGGTGATAATATCAGAATCAAAACTGCCGATAAGATAGTCCAGAGTGGACAGGGGGGTTATTTCACCGCAGGTAGATACGTCAATATCCACCCTAAAGGTGGCAATGGAGGTCTCCGGATGAAATTCCGGATAAGTATGCACGGTAACATGGCTTTTGTCCAGATGCCCCGCAATAATTTCCGGCACGGCCTGTACGGTTTTTTCGCATTTACGTAAGCTTTTTTCGGCAATTAAAAAATTAACCGAAGAGCCTTGGGGGTCATAATCCTGCTTGGACACAGAAAGAACCGTAGCACCTATCATTTTTGTAAGCTCGTGCAGTATGCCCGTCAAGCGTTCGGAATTATACTGCTCTGCAATATAGGCGATATAGTCCCTTTGCTCCCTTTGGCCCTTAGCATAACATATGTCATAAATGTTAAAACCAAGAGACTTGGTAAGGTTATTAAAACCGTACAGCTGCAATTTGTTCTGCATGGGCATGTTCCTCCAGCATTTAATTAATAATGTTAAAAAACCCCAGTGGTCATAATTCTACCACCAAGGCAACACAAAATCAGTCCAACCGCCACCTAATTATAAAACACTCAACAATTTCTGTCAAGAAATAAATTGAAAATTCTTATTGAAATTTGGCGTGAGGTGGTGTATGATAGTGGGTGTGTAACAACAGTTTAACAAGGAGGTGCTTTTATGGCACATTTAATTAACGACAAATGCATTTCTTGCGGTGCTTGCGAGCCTGTTTGCCCGGTAAACTGCATATCTGCCGGCGGCGATATCTATGTCATCGATGCCGATGTGTGCATAGATTGCGGAGCTTGCCCACCAGAATGCCCAGTAGACGCTATCGAAGCTAACTAATTTAATGACACTGCTAAAACCGGGGGTGCCAAGTGGCTGTCTCCCGCTAGGTTGCTTGT
Source organism: Defluviitaleaceae bacterium (assembly GCA_009785595.1). Lineage (GTDB taxonomy): Bacteria > Bacillota > Clostridia > Lachnospirales > WRAX01 > WQVZ01. The sequence goes on from WQVZ01000007.1 coordinate 37,347, forward strand.
AGGGGCGACCTGTGGCCGCCCGCAAGGTGCTTAGGCGACCACAGGTCGCCCCTACGTTTATAGGTTTCGTGCATCACTAAACCAAGGAGCATATTATTATGAACAAATTATATATCTGGCTTATAGTGATTTTGGCTGTTATTGTGCGTCTGGTGCTTGCCGGCTTTGACGGCCTGTCCCACCCCACAGACATGCAGGCTTTTAGGGCCTGGGGCCATATGCTGGTAGATGGTGGTTTTTCAGCATTTTATGGCGACCCGCGCTTTACGGACTATCCACCGGGGTATATGTATGTGCTGGCCGGCGTGGAGTGGCTGCGGCACGCAATAAATTTTGCTCTGCAATTTTTTAATTTAGGGAGCCTTGATTTTGGTAGCCTAGGCCATAATATGCTGATAAAGCTGCCAGCCATAATAGCAGATGCGTTTACGGTGGTGTTTATATACAAAATAGCCGCAAGATTTTGTGAAGGCGACAAGAAATATATTGTGGCGTGCATTGCCGCTTTGTTGTATGCCTTTAACCCCGCCATTATCATGAATTCTGCTGTGTGGGGCCAGGTGGATTCCATACACACTCTTACCATCGCCGTCTCGTTATATCTCATCTCCATAAACAAAATGTTCGCCAGTGTGCTTATTTTTGCCGCCAGCATTATGATAAAACCCCAAAGCCTGATGTTTTCTCCCATATATCTATTTATGTTTTACAAATACGTCTTTGGCGATGGGCAACCCAAATTTAACGCAAAGCAGTTTGGCAAGCTGGCGTTATATGGTCTGGCTTGTTTTACTCTTATGGCCGCCATTGTAGCACCTTTTATAGACTGGGCCAATTTGCCGCCAAATCTGTTGGACATTCCGGTTTTTGAGCAATATATCCGCACTTTTACCACATATCCCTTTGTCACCCACAATGCCTATAATATTTACGCCATGTTAGGGCTAAACACCGTATCTCTTAACGAGGTCGCCTTTTTAGGCATAACATACGGTGCCCTGGGCACTGGGTTTTTGGTTGTTATTACCCTTTTCAGCTTTGTTTTGTTATGGCGCAAACACGACGCCGGCAGTATCTTCTTCGTGGCAGCCCTTTTGGTGTTGTGCACATTTATGCTGTCCGTGCGTATGCACGAACGCTACGGCTTCCCTGCCTTGGCCATGCTATTGCTGGCATATGTCACCACGCGCGACAAGCGTATGTTGTGGATATATATAGGCTTTTCGGCGGTGTTTTTCCTTAATTATTTTGATGTGCTGGCCATGTCTCTTGCGGGCTTTAATTGGGCACAAATAGCCCACACCGCTCGTATTTTCGCCATACCTGCCGTGGTGCTGTTTGTTTACACCATTTATTTTGCCCTGCGCCACTTCTTTCCTGCCATGCCAACGCTTAGCCCGGCACGGCTTAATTTTAAGCGCAAAGACGTCGTTATTTGCGGCACCATCACGGTTTTTTACGCTATTTTTGCTTTTACCAATCTTGGTAATATGTCCTCGCCAACGCTGTATTTCCGCGGCGAATCCGGCCACGCTATTGTGGCGGATTTTGGCCAGGTGCATCATGTGCAGCGGGTGCAGTATATGCTTGGGCCGCGGGACAACCAAAGTTTTTCTTTAGAATTTTCCGAGGACGGCCAGGTTTGGCATTCTCGCACGCCAATATCCGCCCGCAACGTTTTTGCCTGGGGCTATTATGATTTTGACAGCCAGCCCCGTGCCCGCTTTGTGCGCATAACCCCCACAACCCGCAATCTTTATATGATGGAGATGGGGTTTAGGGATCATAATTTGGACCTGATACCGGATATTTTCGTAACTACCCGCACGGGATGGCAGCTTTTTAGCGAACAGCGCACCGTGCCGCTACAAACACGGGACTATATGCATTCTACATTTTTCGACGAAATATACCACCCACGCACCGCATATGAATTTTTGCACCAAATGGATGTTTTTGAATGGAGCCACCCACCCCTTGGCAAGGTTATTATATCCGCCGGCGTTAATGTTTTTGGCATGACGCCCTTTGGCTGGCGTTTTATGGGGGCGCTTACGGGGGTGCTGATGCTGCCATTGCTGTATGCCTTGGCTAAGGCATTATTTAACGACAGGTTTTGGGCGGCTTTTGCCACCTTCATTTTTGCTTTTGACTTTATGCACTATACCCAAACCCGCCTGGCTACCATTGACTCCTATGTGGTGTTTTTCATCATGGGCATGTATTATTTCATGTACAAATACACCCAGACCAACTTTTTTAGGGACGACATGGCCAAAACCCTACAACCCTTGCTTTTCTCCGGCATATTTATGGGCCTAGCCATTGCCAGCAAATGGCAGGGGGCTTATGCGGCCATTGGTTTGGCGGTTATTTTCTTCTGGACGCTGTGGCAACGGCATAGGGAACATAAAGTGCTTATTGCCCAGCGCTCTACCAGCAACAAAAGCGAAAGTCACGAGCGTTTTTGGTCATATGCGGCCATCACCTGCCTGGCCTGTGTTGGCTTTTTTGTGGTGGTGCCGGCTATTATCTATATCGCCAGCTATATTCCATACTGGAACACCGGCAGCCTGTACCCAGACCGCGGCTTTTTGGCCGCTGTGTGGCAAAACCAGGTTGATATGTTTAATTATCACTCCGGCCTGGTGGCCCAACATCCCTATACATCCAGTTGGTGGCAGTGGATTATCAATTACCGGCCCATCTTCTTGTTTTCTAACGACCTTGGTGGCAATATGGCTCAGGGTATATCATCCTTTGGTAACCCCCTGGTATGGTGGGGCGGCATTGCGGCTTTTGTGTACTGTGCTTACGCGGCCTTTGCCCGCCGTAGCAAGGTAGCCATTTTCCTGATGATAGCATACCTGTCGCAGATTTTGCCCTGGATTTTTGTACCCCGCATATCCTTTATTTATCACTATTTCCCCAATGTACCTTTCCTGACCCTGATGATAGCTTATGCCCTTAAAGAATCCGGCGTATTTACTAAAGATTTTTGGGCAAACATAGGCATCACCCCAAAAACCGCCGCCGTGGCCTTTGCTGTGGCCGTTTTTGCCCTGTTTGTGCTGTTTTATCCTGTGCTTACCGGCACGCCCATTAACCGTGAATTTGTAAATATGTATCTGCGGTGGTTTTCGTCCTGGGTGTTGTTGATTTAAGCATAGTTGGTGAAGCGTAAAGTTGCTTGCTTGAGACCGCACCAAATATGGACAAGTGGCATAGTATGTGCAAGGGTGTTGTTATAGCCCACGGGGAGGTGCGTCTATGTTTGGTTTGCTTGGCGAGGGCTTTTTTCCGGGCTTTAGTCATTCGCTCTTTTGGCTTTTAAGGTTTGACCTTAGGCCTTTCGGATTTTTGCCCGATTGGCATTCTGATTGGAGCCGCTGGTAACAAAATTTCTTGGTGACAGATTTCCGGGCGGTTATATGTAGCCGCCCGAATTCACCAATTATGGACAAATGGCATAGTATGTACTAAATGCAACAAAGGAGGCATAACTATGTTTGGTCCATTTTGGGGCGGCTCTTGGGGCGGCTTTAACGGCTTTCACCGTCACCACCATAATCACTTTTGGGGTTCAAGACCCTGGGGCGGCTGCGGGCCCTTTGGCTGCGGGCGCGGCTTTTGGCCCGGCACCGGCAGACGCTGGTGGTAGGCACATTTAGACTTTCTGTAGGGGCGATCGTCCTCGATCGCCCAAAATTAGGCATATCGGCCATTTTAAGCGAAGGGCAAGCACCTTCGCTTTTCTTTGCCCTTCTTAACGCCGCTGCCGCACTGTTCCACGTGGAACATTTTATGGAGCATTTTATCAAACTTATATTTCCACAACAATTGTGTACGGCCCATCGTTTATCAGCCTTACCTTCATGTCTGCACCAAAGATACCAGCGGCTACCTTGGCAAAACCCGGGTTGCTACGGCAGCACTGCACAAAGTGCTCGTACAGCTCATTGCCCAGCTCCGGCGGGGCGGCATCTATAAAACTGGGACGGTTGCCTTTTTTGGTATCTGCGCACAAGGTAAATTGGGATATCACCAAAATTTCGCCGCCAATATCACTGACAGACAGATTGGACTTGCCATTTTCATCCGGAAAAATACGCAGCCTTGCTATTTTGTCTGCCAGGGCTTCAGCTTTGGTTTCGGTGTCACCGGCGGCAACGCCCAAAAACACCAAAAGGCCCCTGTTTATTTGGCCCACAATTTGGCCGTCTACTGCAACATCCGCCTCCAACACCCTTTGCAACACAATTTTCATAAGTTACGCGCTCCTTTTTCATTTTTTTAGTAGTAGCATGATTATACCACAAACAAATCCAAATGCGTTTGACTGCATCCTTCTGATATGCTACAATATATAGCAAACGGCTTTTCAATCCGTGACTGCGTTCGGCTAAAACACCAAACGCCCCTTGGCGTTCTGTTTCCCTTCACGCTCACGGTTTCAAAGTCCGCTTGCTATAGGCAAGTTCAGGCATAAACATTTATCGTCCTATCCATTAAAAAATTTAGGAGGAATTATTATGGAAAGAGTGTTTAACTTTTCGGCAGGACCATCGGTTTTGCCAGAATCTGTACTTAAAACAGCAGCAGCCGATATGCTTAATTACAAAGGCAAGGGCCTGTCTGTTATGGAAATGAGCCACCGCTCGAAAGATTTCATCGAAATTTGGGACAACACCCGCGCTGTTTTAAAAGACATCATGAACATTCCAGATAATTACAAAATTCTGTTTCTTCAGGGCGGGGCGTCTTTGCAGTTTTCTATGATACCCTTAAACCTTATGACCGAGAAAAAGCGTGTTGACATCATGGATACGGGCGTTTGGGCCGCGGGTGCTGTCAAAGAGGTTCAAAAGCTGGCCAAGGTTGTAAATGTTGTGGCGTCTTCTAAGGCCACTGATTATGACCACATACCCCATATTGACCCTGCAAAGTTTGACCCGGAAGCAGACTATTTCCATATTACCTCCAACAATACAATCGCCGGCACAAGAATGATCGACAACTGGCCGGACACAGGCA
>WQVZ01000008.1 GCA_009785595.1 Defluviitaleaceae bacterium
CGGGCATCGGCCATCCAGTTTTCCAGTGCGGCGGGCAGGCCAATGGCTTCCAAAAAATTATATAGCCGCGTGGCAATCTCTGTAATATCATATTTAGCCCGAGGGCTGTTAATGGCCTGCAATGGCTCCATAAAGCCGACCACAGCAGCGCGTATACGGTTTACCTCTTCAAGCCCATCCTCCGGCCCCCAAACAAAATCATCACGCCATGTGCGCCCCCTTATATTGTAAGCCAGCACATAATTTTCCAACAAATCTATTTCATGCCTGTCCATCTGCCAGGAAGCCAGGCGTAGCATAGCAAAAACCGCCTCATACTGCCAGTTTGTGGCTATAACCTCCAAGGCTGCAAAAATAAACTGGGCGGAAGGATGGCCCAAAATACCCCGCCGGGCATCCAAAAACACCGGTATGGCATATTGAGAAAACACCGCGGGTATAAATTTTTCATATCGTCCCAAATCCGCCGCAACCACACCAATATCACCGTATCTATAACCCCTGTCCCGTGTCAGCATGGTTATTGCCTTGGCTGCGGCATCAATTTCGCCAAAAATATTGGCAGCGGCAAATATGCGTATGTTTTTGGGTCTTTCCGGATAGATTTCCGCAGAAAAACCCAGATAATTAGCGCATAAAAAGCCAATATCCGCCGCATTTTTATGCCGCCACAATTTGTCCAGCACAATGGGTTTTTCTTTTTTCGTCCCAAGTTCCGCCGCAATGCGGTCAATTTGCTCCATGCTGCTTTTGGCGTCATAAAATGCGTCAAATTTCGATAGCTGGTCAAATTCCGCCCCGTCCACACAAAATGCAAACTTAACTGATGTCGCCACAGAAATTAACGCCCGCAACACCTTGCCCTCTTGGGGTGTAAAACTTTTAAAGCCGTCAACCCAAATTTGCGCCCCACGCAAAAAATCCGCCCGAGGTATTTTTTCCGCCAAAATATCAAGCAAAGCATCGGCGGAGATATATTCTTTTTCCAAATATTCCTCAAAAGCCGAATAAATCATATGTAAATCTGCAAGCTTTAGCTGTAGACTTGTGCTGTCAGCAGCTGCGGCCCGCTCCAGCAGCTCGTCCGGCTCTATACCATATTGATAAAATTCCGTAATGGACGATGCCAAAGCATCCAAAAAACCCTGCTTTTCCCAGCTGCTTTTAAAATACGCCAGTTGGGGCTTTAATTGGCCAACCAGCCGCCGCAACAACATATGCTTGCCGCTGTCCTCCAGCACTTTCTTATCAATTCCTCCGGTCTTACCAAAAACATAATAACCCAGCCGCCTAAAAGACAATACCTGGGCACGAGAAAATCCCCTATCCCCTGTGGCGGCGATAAGGGCTTTTTCTGATGCAAAGGAAAACTGCTCCGGCACAATAAGTATCAGCGCACCTTCGCTCTCGCTATGGTGTTTTTCGGCAATCTCCCGGTGGCACAGGGTGGTTTTGCCCGTACCCGGCTTGCCCAAGATGTATTGTATGCCCACAAGCCACCTCAAAATAGCTAGTATAATTTGGCCGTGTCCATAATAGACTGTAACAACCTATCAAATGTTAAAAGGGGAGGCACAGCATGGTAAGGTCAAAATTTGTAGTATTACGAATGAAAGATATAGTACGCACAGGAATCTTTGTGCTAATTGCATTGGTTTTATTGATAGTATTAATATGGGCCGTAATGCCCAGAGGCACAGCAACACCCACTATGGGGGCTTTTGTTCCCGGTACCTACACATCCTATATCATCATCCACAACCAGCCCATCACTGTATCCGTCACCGTGGACGAAGACGAGATTATCGACATAACCCTGTCAGAACTGGCCCAAAGTCAAGAGGTCTTTTATCCGTTGATACGCCCCACCATGGCCCAATTATCCCAGCAGGTGCTAAGCAACCAAAGCACCAATATTGAGGCGCCAACAGAAGCCGCCATCACCAGCCGTATTCTTTTAGATGCCATAAACAACGCATTGCTGCAGGCCAAGATACCCGGCAACGAAGGGTAGACTTCGGATGTAATTGTTATCCGTTTTATATCCCGGGCGACCGCAAGGGTCGCCCCTGCTGCACCTCAATGAACTTATGCAAAACAGCACCACCCACAATTTCAATTATGGCATAACTTTTTCCTATACATCCCCGCGGCAGATTAATGCTACCCGGATTAAGGAAAGTTATGCCGTTTTTCACGAAATAAACAGGGGCATGGGTGTGGCCAAAAAGGCAAATATCTGCCCCGTTTGCGACGGCGGCCGTGATGATATTGTCATAACCAACTTTCACCCGGTACATATGGCCATGGGTCATCATCACCTTCTTGCCGCCAAGCTCAATCAGCAATTCTTCGGGTAATTGCGAGGCATAATCACAATTACCGGCCACCATATAGATGGGCTTTGCAAAATCTGCCACAAAGGCGTCGCAATCTCCTATACAATCCCCTAAAAAGACCACGCAATCCACTGTTTTTTTATATTTTTGCACCACATTTGCCATAATTTTGCCATTGCCGTGGCTGTCACTTAGCACCAGTATCTTCATAGCTTATCCAGGGCCTCCATGGCCAATTTCAATGCTTGACCCCTGTGGCTTATGCGGTTTTTCTCCGCCACATCAAGCTGGGCTGTGGTTTTGCCGCATTCCGGCACGTAAAAAATAGGGTCATAACCAAAGCCCCCACCCCCGGTAATGGTGCGGGCAATTTCTCCTTCCAGCATCCCTCGCACGGTGATAATATCATCGCAACCGGGACGGGCAATAGCAATGACGCACACAAAGCGGGCACCACGCTTGTGGTTCGGCGCATCGGCCAACATATCCAAAATTTTAGCGCATCGCACGGCATATGGAGTATCTGCCCCCAAAAAGTTTGCAGAATCCACCCCGGGCTCGCCAGCCAGCCAGTCAATTTCCAGACCAGAATCGTCCGCCAGAGTAAGCAAACCCGCGGCCCGGCATATTTCCCGGGCTTTTTTGGCGGCATTGGCTTCAAAAGTCGCGCCGTCCTCCACCACTTCAATATTTACGCCAATATCATCAAGGGACAAAATACGATATTTTGTCCCTTGAAAACATCCTTTAATTTCACGCATTTTACCTGCGTTGCGGGTAGCAAATACGATATCTGTCATATTAATCATCATCCACCGGGTCGTTGGGGTCAATAATGCCATAGGCACCCTGGTTGCGCTTGTACACCACGTTTATCTCGTCCGTGCCGCTGTTGCGGAAAACATAGAAGTTATGCCCCAGCATTTCCATAGACATTACGGCTTCTTCCGGATCCATGGGCTTTAGAGGGAAGTGCTTTTTACGCTCAATTTTAATGGTGTCGTCTTTGGCGTCAACTTCGTCTTCAATAATGCCATCGCCGGGTAGCGTAAACATTTTAAATTCGTCCTTAAAGGCACTGTCTCGGCGGCTTTTGTCTTTCAGCCGCTTTTTGTACTTAACCATTTGTTTTTCCAGCACATCCACGGCACCATCAACGGCAGCAGACATATCGTTTGCAGCAACCTCTGCCCTAAGCAAGCGTTTGTTTAGGGGTATAGACACTTCTACTTTATTTTCTGCTTTTACAACACTAAAGGTTACAAAAACCTCGGTATCATCTGGGAACAGCCGCTCTAGGCGGCCAATCTTTTTCTCGGTTTTGTCCTTCATATCCTGAGAAACGACCAAATTCTTGCCCGTAAATGAAAATTTCATAGAAAACAACTCCTCACTGCGTAGTATACAACCATTCTAACCCAAATGGGCAAAGATTTCAAGAGTTTTGTTTTGGGTGTGTAAAACAATTTTCATGGTAAATCGGGCGAGCACAGCTCGCCCCTACAGGGTGCTGATGGAATAAATAAACCCCATAACCTGCACGTATTTTGTAGCTATATAAATCATACTGCCGGCAGTAAGTTCGTATGTGCCCTCCACATATATGGCGGTCGGGGTAAGGCGGCCCTCTGCCACAACACCCATGTTTATGGCTATGCGGCCGGGCTGGTATGCACGCACTATTGTGCCGTCGTGAAGGGTTACGGGCTCATAATGGGGTTCGACTTCCACACTGTCCACATGGCCGATAAACTGCCCTGTCTGCCGGTCATACACACGCAGACCGGTGCGGTATCCCTCTGCCGTAAAGTCGCGCACGCCTTCGATGCGCAGAACAAAGTGGACAGTGGCCTCGCCGCGATCCACAGCGGCGGCGGGGGAAGCAAAGCGATATACCGTACCCAGTGCCACCACAACAATAAGCAATGCCACCAGCAAGTCTACCACACTGATTTTACCAAAAATTTTACCGTTTTTATCCATACCAACCTACCTCCCGTCCGTCCAAAGATGTGTTATAAAGCCAATGCCCGCATATCCTCTGCCGCGCAAAAACATCTCCTGCCCAATGCGTACAAGCTCGCCTTCGGAGCGTATTTCGGAGTTGTTTTCCGTGCCATTGCCCCGTATGGTTACATACACATCATATCTATCGGGCAGGTCGGCCAGCATAAAGACCCCTGTTTCGTTGTCAAAGGTGGTTTGGGTGGCGGGCTGCACATCCACATACACCACACGGCCCAAAAGCACATTGCGTATGCTGTCTCTAATTTCGCCGCCGACGGCTATATTGTCTTCAAAGCCAGGCATGCGGCCTCTAAATTCCACCACAAAGTACACACCTACTTGGTCGCCGCCGCGTGCTGTTGAAAAATACCATATACCTGCGGCTATGACGGCAATAATGGCCAAAATCACCACCGCGTCTATTATGTTAAACCTGGGTTTGCTCATTTTTAGCCCTCCATTCTATTTTTGCGGCTGCCGCGCCCAATGCCAGCATCAGCCAGAAAAACGCCAATATGCGATAATTAAACCATACATTATCCGTAATACCTTGCAATAAATATCCCAACATACCGGCCACTATTACAGCGGCCAGAGTGCGCATGGTTTTGTCTGTATGTTTTGTTCCGGTGACAAACAGCCCCTTGACAAAGCAGCCTATCGTAAGGAAAAACGTAATCAGCCCGCCTATGCCAAGGTCAATTATAAGCTGCATATACAGGTTGTGGCTGTGCAGGGCTCGCGCGGCACTAAAGGCGTATAGATTGTATATCATATTAAATGTGTCCTCTCCAAGGCCGATACCCATGGGCCAAAACACCCGTATCATATCCAGCGACCCCATCCAGATGGATACGCGGAAGCTGGTGGAGGTGTCGGTTAAATCGCCGATGGAGAGGAAGCGGAAAAGTACCTCCGGCGGGATGATGAATGGGGCGGCCAAAAGACCAAGCAAACCCAGCACTACAAGCCGCCTGTCCCGTACCAGGGCGTATATGCCAAAGGCAAAGATGAGGCCCATCCAGGCGCCGCGGCTTTGGGTATATATCATGCACAGTCCCGCCACAGCCAAAATACCGGCGGCGGCGGCTTTGTGCAGGTATTCTCTAAAATAATACAGCATACCAAAGGCGATGATGATGACAAAAATTAGGTATTCGCCCAGTACATTGGGGTTTTCCAGTGTGGAATATATGCGCACCATTGTTTGGTCAAAAAATTCCGCATCTACCCAAGCTTCGGTCATAACAAAGTTGCCTGTCAGCCGCTGCCACACCCCAAAGGCTGCCACACCCAGGCCGGATACGGCTATCAGGGATAGTGCCGCAAAAATCTTTTGGCGGCTGGCCATGGTGTTTTTTACCACAAAATAAAACAGTATATACAGCAGATATACCGCCACCACAGGGGCGCTGGATGCAGTGTTGTAGGAAATTATAAGGCTGTGGGCCACAATGACTCCAAAAATCAGCACAAAAACGTCGATGGCACTGAATTTAAGGGTGGACGTACCGGTAACAAAGACCTTTATGGCAAAGGACAGCACCGTAACGGCCAAAAGCCCCAGCACCATCATGGTAGGCACCAGGGGTATCAAAAACGCGGCGGTAAAGATGCCGAATTCTGTGCGGTACAACACCAAAATGCCGCCGATGGTGCCACCCAGCAGTATAATAAAGGTGGTAAGGTCTAAAAAGGCGGCGGCAAGACCGAAGGCCAGGCCCAATATGACAAACAGCGGCAGATAATGTAAGGTGTCGTCCTGCTGCTTTATATCATCAACAAAGAAAAAGCGCAGGGTTTTTTGCATAACCCAGCTGCCGTGGTGCAATTGGGCAAAGCTGCGGTTGAGCGGTAAAAGAGGCAAGCCAATAAGAGCGATAAGTCCCATTAACAGCGGCACATATTGATGCATAATAAAATTGGCGGCGGATGGAATTGCGCCCATAAGCAGCAACATTATACCAAAACTGCGCAAGCTTATGTGGGGCAGACCGTCGCAAAATGTCTTGAACCAGGACAAAATACGGCTTTGCTCCATGTGTGGAGCTAAAGCCGCGGAGGATTTTGTTGCCAAACCCCCTACACCAGCAAGTGCCTTGCCGGATACGCCGTTGCCAAAACCCCTTTGCAGAGAAAAATCGCCTAAAAATATGTGGTGCATCCAACTGCCCCGCCAAATTCTGCCTAAAAATGCCCCAAGGCCGGAAAAAACCCGCCCCACAAGACTGTGGCGGAAAAAATGGGCGAATTTGTCTATCAGATATGTGGTTAGCCAGTAAAAAAAGCTGCGTTCTACCAATCCATCAGCTCCTTTCTCCTGGATCCGGGTCAGAATCCAGTGTTATAAAATAATCGTAAAATGGCATTAAAAAACGATAGCCGCTGATAATTCGATCAGCTAGCTCCGGCGAATACAACTCTTCGCCATTTTCTTGTTTGTGTATTAACGAAAAGGACTTTCTATTGTACCAATCGGCTACTTTCGGCGTTGGCGCATCCTTTTTGCGTTTATATTCATCCCCGTCCAGTACAAATTCACTTTGCTTTGCCAGTGGCGCAATAAATTTCTCAAATTTTGTCGGGTCACGGTCAATGCGTGCCCTAAATTTCGCCATGGTTACGGGCTTTGCCTGATAATAACCCAGGCCGTATGTCCAGCCGTCGGGAGTAAGTTCAAACCAAAACACCGGGGTGGATGTCCATTCCTCGCTGGGTTTTTCGATAGAAAACCACATATTGCATCTGTATGGCTGGCCATCACGCACGCGCCGCGCATCTCGGTAAATACGCGAAACTTTGTGGATAAAGCCGTGATGGCTGTAATCTGCCGCAATCTGCCCAAAAACCTCTTGACCCAGGGATTTCATTGGGGTTTGAAAATCTCGCACAAATCTGTCTTTATTTTCTTCAAACCATGCTTTGTGGTTGTTGTGGCGCAAATCCCACATAAAATCAATGGTTTGGGGAGAAAATCCACTAAACATCGTCCGCCCCTTCTTCCTTTTCGTCTTCGTCCTCTGTAGCTTCCAGCCCCGCCAACAAATTACGGTAAATCTCCTCAACCTTGGCGGTCATCACACCGGATTCAAATCGCTCGGCAAAAATCTCCCAGGCCCGGCGGCTAAGACGCCCAAGCTCCTCGGGGTCGTCTCTCAATTTAAGTATGGCCGTGGCTAGGGCCATATAGTCCCTTTCTTCAAATAAAACGCCGTTAATGCCATCGTTTATAACAAAGGGATTGCCGCCGCTGTCGCTGGCCGCAGCGGGCACGCCCATGCTAAGGCCCTCCAGTAGGGCCAGGCATGTGGTCTCTGTATGTGATGAGTTTATTTGCAGGTCAGCTATACCTAAAACCTCGCGCACGTCTTGCACAAACCCCGCAAAAATGATATTTCTAAGTCCCAAATCCCCTGCCAGCCGCCTTATGGCTTCTTCCTCGCTGCCGGTGCCGGCTATTATGAATTTTACAAACCGGGTCTCTCGCTGCACCATTTCTGCCGCCCGCAGCATATATTCGTGGCCTTTTACTTTCTCCAGTCGGGCTATCATGCAGCAAACAAAATCATCCTTACCGATGCCATATTTATGGCGAAATGCCGCCTTTTCTTCGTCACTAATAGGGCGCAGACCATCAATACCGTTATATACCATCTGGGCTTTTTCCCGCTTGGTGCCGGTCTCCATCATAGACATCTTGGCCACCGGGCTTGTGGCAATTATCACATCGGATAGATAATTATTAATCGCCCCCACAATATGCTTGTAGGGAAAATGCTTTTTATACGCCGGTTCTTTTAAAAGGCTTTGGCTTGTATGCACGCTGTGGCGGGTATGCACCACCTTTAACTTGGCCATCCTTGCAGCAATACGGGCAGAAAGTGCCGCGTGGGTGTGCACAATATCTGGCTTTTCTTCTTCAAAAATCTCTCGCAGAGCCTTTACAGCGGCAAAATCAAAGGATTTATCCGCAATGCCCTCTGTCTCAATGGTTTTTATACCCAACTTTTCTATTTCGGGCAACAATAAAGACCCCTTGGGCAGCACCACCGCCACCTCAAATTCATCACGGTTAATATTGGCCAAAAGCACCAGCAACAGCTTGCCCGCCCCGCCAATATTGGTATCTGAAATTACATGCAAAACCTTGCCCACAGCGGTACCCCTTCCAAATTATTACATAAAATAGCATGTGTTTTTTTCAGTATACCAAAATATGGCGAACCATTGCAAGTAAAATTTAAAAATCGTCCAAGGCGCACAGCACTTTGTTAATAAAAAAACAATGCTTGCACAATGGGTTTGTGTATGATAAAATCTAGTATACTGATAGGCATTGGAGGTTTTGCAAGTGAAAGCCTTTAACTTTAAACACAAACTGCGCTTCGAAAAACACAAGGGCAGGACGGAACATATGGAAATTGAAGTGGTACTGCCCAAGGATGGCGAACTGCTTACATACCCATTGCAGCAACATATTGGCGCGCCAGCTGTGTCCCTGGTTAAGAAAGGGGACATGGTGCTTTTGGGCGAGAAAATAGCCGAGGGTGCTGCCAGAATTTCCGCCAACATACATTCTGGCGTGTCCGGCGTTGTGGAGGATATAAAAAAAGTACTTAACCCCCATGGCGCCTATGTGGACGCCATTATTATCAAAAGTGACGGCAAAATGGAGCCGCACCCGTCTATCCGCGGTGTTGAAGACGTCAGAACCCTAACCCATCGGCAATATCTGGATATTATCAAAGAAGCGGGCATTGTGGGCTTGGGGGGTGCCGGCTTTCCCACCCATATCAAACTTGACCCGCCGGATCCATCTAAAATCGAATATATATTGGTAAACGGCGCAGAGTGTGAACCCTACCACACCCACGACTATCGCGTTATGCTGGAAAAACCCGGCAATATACGCGAAAGTTTAGACCTGATGCTGCGCTTTTTCCCCAATGCCAAAGCTATTTTGGCTATTGAAACCAACAAAATGGCGGTTATCGGCCTGTATGAAGTGCTGGTTAAAAACAACCCGCGTATAGAGGTGCAGCGGCTGGACGTGCTGTATCCACAAGGCTCAGAAAAACAACTGATAGAATCTTGCCTGGGCCGTCAGGTACCCATGGGCAAGCTGCCGGGCGACATCAACGTAATTGTCATAAATGTCTCCACTGTGGCTGCCGTTGATGCGGTAATGCGCCGCGGCCGCCCCATAACCCGCCGTATTATGACCCTTTCTGGCGATGCTTTTGCCCGCCCCGGTAATTATGAGGCGTGTATAGGCATGTCTTACCGTAGTCTTATCGAGGGGGCTGGTGGCTTTAACGCCGATAACCAACCCTTTAAAATGATATCCGGCGGCGCCATGATGGGCAATGCCTTATTTAACTTGGATGTGCCCATTATTAAAACAGACTCCGTTGTGCTGGCCCTGTCGGAAAAAATAGCCAACATCAGCAAAGAGCACCCTTGCATACGTTGCGCAAAATGCGTAGAATACTGCCCCATGGGCTTGATGCCTTACGAACTTAATGTAATGTCCATAAAAGGCGATATGGAAGCCTTTAAGAAACTTAACGGCGTGCAGTGTGTAGAATGCGGCTCTTGCTCCTACACCTGCCCGTCAAAGCGGCATTTATCCCAGTCTGTGCGCACCGCAAAGAGATTTATAATGTCCAAACGAGCAGGCGCATAATGGAGAGCGACAGTGTGTTGAAAAGCCCGTAATGACAATAGCTTGTAGGGGCGACCGCCCTTGGTCGCCCGAAATCCGTAAGGAGGTAACTCATGACAAGCCCCGACCAAAGCAATTACCTTATAACTGCCATGCCCCACATGCGCTCAAAGCTTACCACGTCTTCTATTATGCGGGATGTTATAATTGCGCTGTTGCCGGCCACTTTGGCAGCTATCATCAATTTCGGCCTGCAAGGCTCGCTTATAATTGCCGTGTCCGTTATCTCCTGCGTGGTTTTTGAATTTCTGTATCAAAAGCTCCTTAAAAAACCCGTCACAACAGGCGATTTCAGCGCCGTCATTACGGGCATTTTGCTGGCGTTTTCCGTGCCGCCCACCATGCCCCTATGGGCAACGGTTGTGGGCGCGTTTTTCGCCATTGTTATTGTAAAGCAGCTTTTTGGCGGTATGGGGCAAAATTTTCTTAACCCCGCCTTGGCCGCCCGTGCCTTTTTGCTGGCCGCTTACCCTGCCCTTATGACGGACTTTTCCTTTGGTCTGGCCCCGGATGCCATTGTCACGGCAACACCCCTGGCCCAATTTGCCGCCGGCGAGTTTTTTGTCCCCGGTATAAACCACGTATGGTCGGCCCTATGGGGCTTTGGCAATACCCGTGGTTCTATAGGCGAGGTGTCCACCATTCTGGTTATTTTGGGCGGTATGTACCTACTTGCCCGCCGCATAATAAACTGGCGCATACCCGTGTTTTTCATTGGCACTACCGCCGTTATGATGTTTGTTTTCGGACACCACGGCTTGTTTACCGGCCAGCCACATTACGAAATTTTTCTAGGTTCGCTGATGTTGGCCGCATTCTTTATGGCCACGGACTATTCTACCACCCCAATGACCGCCATAGGCCAAATTATCTTCGGCGTGGGCTGCGGGTTTTTTACCACCATAATACGCTTGTGGGGCGGCTTTCCCGAGGGTGTTACATATGCCATATTAATGATGAACCTGCTGGTGCCGCTAATTGACAAAGTAACCATGCCGCGTGTATATGGTACAGGAAAGGGGGCGAAATAGGCCATGCGTGATATTATAAAAAGCGGCGCGGCCCTGTTTTTAATAACCGCCCTGTTTACCCTGGCACTTTCGGTTACAAATCTGCTGACCCGGGACATTATAGCCCAGGCGCAGGCAGAAAACCGTGCATTGGCCCGTACATACGTATTGCCGGGAGTGGATGCTTTCTCGGCGGATATGACCGTTGGTTCTGACGGGCTTGTGGGTTATGCCGTGGGCTTTAGCGCAAATCAGCCCATTGGCATTGTGGCAGAAATGTCCGTTGTCGCCTACTTTCCCGGCCTTACATTTCTTGTGGGTGTAGACTTGGACGGCAACATCACCGGTCTTAACATACTGGCTCACAGAGAAACCCCTGGCCTGGGTGACCGTATAGAAAATGCCGCCTGGCGGGGTAGTTTTATCGGCGGCTCCTCGCCTATTGATGCCTATGTACAGTCCATCACCGGGGCCACCATCACCGTTGATGCGGTTTTTGCCGGAGTGGATGTAGCCATAGCATATTTGCAGACCAATGTGTTGCCGAATATAGATAATTACGCGCCGGATGTGGAACAAGGAGGGTCGGTACATGATTAAAATTCTAAAGCGCGGCATTGTTAGCGATAACCCTATCTTTGTTCAGGCCGTGGCTTTGTGTCCTGCTCTGGCGGTGACAAGCACAGTTTTTAACGGCATTGGCATGGGCTTGGCCACTACCTTTGCTATATTAATAACCAATGTGCTGATATCCCTGTTGCGCAAGGCCATACCCGACAAAGTGCGCATTCCTTGCTTTATTGTTGTCATCGCCGGGGCTGTCACTGTGGTAAATATGCTGGTAGAGGCCTTTGTACCTGCATTACACGCCAATTTAGGCATATTTTTGCCACTTATCGCCGTTAACTGCATTGTGCTGGCCAGGGGAGAAAGTTTTGCCTTTAAAAATGGCCCCTTGCGCAGTGCCGTGGACGGCATAGCAATGGGCCTGGGCTTCGCATTGAGCTTGACATTACTTTCCGCCGTGCGTGAAATTTTAGGCAGCGGCACCCTGTTTTACGGCCTACCCTTCGCCGTCACCTTGCCGGACTCTTTCCCCCGCACACTTTTGTTTATTTTGCCGCCGGGGGCATTTATCACCTTGGCTGTATTAATGGCCGGGTTGCGCTTTATGGGCCATTTGCGGCGCGAACGTCAATTTAGCAAGGAGGCCAATGTATGAACTTGATATTGCTCTTCCTATCTGCCGCCGTGGTCAATAACTTCGTCCTTACCCGCTTTTTGGGTATTTGTCCCTTTGTGGGCGTGTCCAAAAAACTGGATGCCGCCGTTGGCATGGGTGTTGCCGTTACCTTCGTACTCACGCTGTCTGCCGCCGTGGCGCATTTGGTATACACCAATCTGTTGGTGCCTTTTGATATGGTATATTTGCACATTATAGCCTTTATACTCATCGTAGCCGCCCTGGTGCAGCTGGTGGAGATGTTCCTTAAAAAATCAAGCCCCACCCTATATACTGCCCTAGGGGTATATCTGCCACTTATCACCACCAATTGCGCCATTATCGGTGCCGTGCTTATAAATATGAATGAAGGCTACAATTTTATAGAGTCTGTGGTACACGCCACCGGCGCGGGTGTTGGTTTTCTTATGGCCATTGTTGTCTTTGCAGGCATAAGGGAGCGCATCGAACGTTGTGATGTGCCCCGGTCTTTCAGAGGTTTCCCTATCGCCCTGCTTGCTGCTGGCCTAATGTCCATTGTGTTTTTGGGCTTTGCCGGGCTTATTTAGACGCGCAATCCACGTAGGGCAGCATCCTGCCACCCACAATATCGTCTCGACTTTCAGTCGCAACTTTATCCGGTTTTAACAGGCATCATCACTCCAAGTAACAGCAAAGGGGGAATACGCGTGAATTTTACTGAACTACTGCTACCCGCCATACTTTTAGGCACCCTGGGCCTTACCATTGGCGCGGCCCTGGGCTTTGCCAGTAGGTTTTTCGCCGTAGAAGAAAACAAGCTAGCCACCCAACTGCGCGAAGTACTGCCAGGCATAAACTGCGGCGCATGTAATTTCCCCGGTTGTGATGGTTTTGCTCTTGCCGTGGCCTTGGGCAACACAAAAACCACCGGCTGTCCCGTTGGCGGCAAGACCCTGGCGGAAGATATTGCAGAAATTATGGGCACCGAGGACTCCGAAGCGCCACGTGTAGCCGCATATATAAAATGTGCCGGAAGCGATGCGCTAACCAAAAGCAATTATAATTATGCCGGCGTAACCAATTGCAACGCCGCCGCACTTATGGCCGCCACCGGCCCCAAGGCTTGCCGTTATGGTTGCTTGGGTAAGGGTAGTTGCGCCGCCGCGTGTCCTTTTGATGCCATAGAAATCACTGGCGGCGTAGCTCGGGTAAACATGGCAAAATGTGTGGCATGCACCCTGTGTGTGCCCATTTGCCCCAAAAACCTCATCGAAATTGTGTCCGACGCTGCCAAAGTGCGCGTGGCCTGTAATTCCAAAGACCGCGGCCCCGCAACACGCACCTGCTGTACTGCGGGTTGCATCGGCTGCGGGCTGTGCCTTCGCAATTGTCCTAAAGACGCTATTATTCTGGTTGACAACCTGGCCAAAGTGGATTATGATAAATGTACCCTTTGCGGCATTTGTATAGAAAAATGCCCCACCAAGGCCATACACGGCCCTTCTGGTGGTACCGCAGAGCAGTCTACCATAGCGAGCTAGGAGGAACCCTTGTGATGCGCAGCAGCAAAAGAGATAAAACCATCTGGATGGCGGTGTTGGTGGCCCTGCTGGGCCTTATTGTCGGCTATTTTTTAGGCGAATTTTTTGTCTATATATCCCAAAACGTTGGCTTTTTGTCTTTCCTCAGCCTTTTGGGCTATTCCGTAGACTTTGGGCCGGAATCTCTCAGTCTAAACCTCATGTTTGCCCGTCTTTCTTTCGGTCTGGTGATGAATTTCTCCATCATGGGTGGTATTTTGGCTCTGGTTTTCCTTATTATATATTTTCGGCGCAGATAACTAAAACATCACAAAGGCGGCTTGCCGCCTTTTTTAGTTGTTCACTGTATACTGCCCATCAATACTGCTGGACACAGCAATGCCTTCAGCAACACACAAGTGGTAATTTTCCCCCACTTTTTGCAACTGTGGCAACACAAATTTATCCCCGTTGCCTTTAAATATAATCTTTGGTTCTATTACCAAACGGTTGCGATAATGGGAATATTGCTGCAAGGCCACACCGCAATACCTGCCATCATCCCATATATGCCAAAGCACATATTGGGCACCGTCCTCATCATGAAACATAAACGGCCCAAAACCAGACGAATTAAGCAAAATAGGTTCATCCCAGTCGCCACCCACAGCATCGCCGATGATAAGATAGTTATGAATATCCGCGTCTACTTTAACATCGCTGTAAACAAGCCAAAACTTGCCGGCGTGACAGGATAGCTGGGGCGCCAAAATTTCATCGGATTGCAAACTTAGTTCACTGGTTAATTGCCATTCTTTTGAATCACGAGAGCAATAAACCTCTATGCCACAATGCCCGTCCGCGGCAATAGCCTTATAAAATACTTCCCCGGCTTGGCACACATACGGCTCGGGATTAAAATCTTTCAGAGACATTTTCATTCGACCACTCCTCATAAGTTAGTGCCGTAATTATACCACATCGCAACCCTTTAGCAAAGGGCCTTGCGAAAAAAAGGGAAATTTTGTATACGGTCATTCTTGCATCCATCTGCTCTCCCAGGCATAATTATTGTAATAATTTTGCAAAGGAGGCATTTTTTTGAAATTTTTATTTGCATCACTTTTTTTGCTACTCCTTTTCATTTTTCCCATAACAATTACCGCCGGCATTTAGAACTTGTTTACTGTTTACATATATTGCTTGCATTGTTTTACCGACCTTTCCTCAAAATATATCTACGATTTTATTTTTTTGAGGAGGACAATATGAAGAAAATAATTGCAAAAACAACCCTTTGTGCCCTTGCGGCCGGTTTGCTGATATCCGGCACCGCCGTATATGGTGCACATGCTGACCAAACCGCAGAAATACCGGCCTACAGCACCACCTGGCGCAAAAAAGACAAAAACAAAGTGGATAACCCAGAAGAAACTCCAGCCGAATCTCCGGCTCCAACAGAAGCTCCAAAGCCGGATTCCAAAGAAACCAGCGGCGGCAGTTTTGTGCGCTACCACTTTAACGAAACGGCTGATATCTACCACTATACCGCCCCAACCACCGGCTTTCCCACCGAAACCGACGACAACTATATAGACCAAAACAACTCGGGTGAAGACGAGCTTCTGGAAGAGCAAAGCAACACGGTACCAATATATAGATAACAAATAAAGCCGTGGGACATTGTACGGCTGACATAAAACAACGGATTTGGTTGATAAGGTGCTTGTTTTTTCCGAATAACCATATCGAGATTCGGCGGAAGTTTGCCAACTTTGCTATTCATGTTTAAATGGTCTAAGATGGATATGGTACAGCACCCATTGCTTTTAATAGCATGGGTGCTGTATTTTATTAGGTAGGTTGAGTGGAATTAAGTGGAATAATTTTAAAAATTGCCTTGTGCTTAACTAAGCATCGTAATATCGCAGCGTACGCGTTGTTATGCTCGCCATCTTGGCCAGTTTGTTTGTGGTGTGTTCTACAAATTCATCTCTCAAAGCAATTATAAACCATTATGCAACGTCAATGCCAAGAGGAAATTTTGATCTCCACGCAAAAAAGCCACCGATTGCTCGATGGCTTGATTTATATGGATTTATTACATCATACCGCCCATACCGCCTGGTGGCATTGGTGGTTCCGGTTCTTTAATATCGGTGACAACGGCCTCGGTGGTAAGGAGGGTAGAAGCCACTGAATTGGCGTGTTGCAGGGCGCTGCGAGTTACTTTGGTGGGGTCTATTATGCCGGCTTCGACCATGTCCACATAGGTTTCGGTAAGGACGTTAAAACCGTGGTTTGCCGGGCTTTCTTTTACTTTGTTAACAACCACGCTGCCTTCTAGTCCGGCATTGGCCACAATTTGGCGCATGGGGCTTTCCAGGGCTTTTAGAATGATGCTTGCGCCGGTTTTTTCGTCACCGGCCAGGGTGTCCATAACCTTGCACACAGCGGCGATTGCGTGGATGTAAGATGCGCCGCCGCCGGCTACAATGCCTTCTTCGACCGCTGCGCGGGTAGCTGCCAGGGCATCTTCCATGCGCAGTTTTTTCTCTTTAAGTTCGGTTTCGGTGGGTGCGCCTACTTTTACAACGGCCACACCGCCAGCCAGTTTAGCCAGACGCTCTTGTAGTTTTTCTTTATCAAAATCAGATGTGGTTTCTTCTATTTGGCCTTTAAGTTGGCCAACGCGGGCATCAATGGCGGATTTGTCACCTTCGCCGCCTACGATGATGGTGATTTCTTTTTCTACCCTAACGGTCTTGGCGCGGCCCAGCATATCCACAGTGGCTTCTTTAAGGTCAAGGCCCAGCTCTTCGGTAATAACCTGGCCGCCGGTGAGGATTGCGATATCTTCCAACATGGCTTTTTTGCGGTCACCAAAGCCGGGAGCCTTGACGGCTACGCAAATGAAAGTGCCGCGCAATTTGTTAAGCACAAGGGTGGTAAGGGCTTCGCCTTCCACATCATCGGCAATGATGAGGAGTTTTGAGCCGGTTTGGACAATTTGCTCAAGTAGAGGCAAAATATCTTGTATATTGCTGATTTTTTTGTCGGTTATGAGGATATATGGGCTGTCCAGGGAGGCGACCATTTTTTCCATATCTGTGGCCATATATGCGGAAAGATAGCCGCGGTCAAATTGCATACCTTCTACGAGCTCAAGCTCGGTTTTCATGGTTTTGGACTCTTCCACAGTGATAACGCCGTCGTTAGAGACTTTTTCCATGGCTTCGGCCACCATATTGCCTACTTCTTCGTCACCGGCAGATATAGCGGCAACTTTGGCAATGTGGTTTTTGCCGTCCACAAGTTGGCTGGTGGCTTTAATGGCTTCCACAGCGGCGTCGGTGGCTTTTTGCATACCCCGGCGCAGGATGATGGGATTTGCGCCTGCGGCTATATTTTTAAGGCCTTCTTGTGTCATAGACTGGGCCAGCACAACGGCGGTGGTGGTGCCGTCACCAGCCACGTCGTTTGTTTTTGTGGCGGCTTCTTTTACAATTTGGGCACCCATGTTTTCGAAGGCGTCCTCAAGTTCAATTTCCTTTGCAATGGTCACGCCGTCGTTGGTGATAAGGGGTGTGCCATATTTTTTGTCCAACACAACATTGCGGCCTTTTGGCCCCAATGTGATTTTTACAGTATCAGCCAGCTTGTTTACGCCTGTTTCCAGGGCGTTGCGGGCATCCACGGCATATTTAATATCCTTAGCCATCTATAATTTCCTCCTATACAGATCTATTCTACGATGGCGAGGATGTCGCCATGTTTTAACACGATAAAGGTGTCTTCGTCAATCTTTACTTCGGTGCCGGAATATTTGGAATATATTACCTTGTCCCCAACCTTTACCTGCATTTGTATGGTTGTGCCTTCGTCGTTTTGGCCGTTGCCCACAGCCACAACCTGGGCTTCCTGGGGTTTCTCCTGGCTTTTGCTGGTTAAAATAATGCCGCCTTTTGTGGTTTCTTCTGCTTCAAGTTGCTTTAAAACCACACGGTCGCCAATGGGTTTTAGCGTCATGTTTTTGCCTCCTTTATTCGGGTTTGTTTTCTGTGATAATTAGCACTCGCACATTACAAGTGCCAGCAACAAATAATATACTAAGTTTTTCCTGGTATGTCAAGGGGTTTCGGAAAATTTTATTCGACTATTCGCCCTTTGTGCGTATGTAATGGAAAAGATATTGCTGGGCAAAACCAGACAACGGGCCAAAACGTTCCTGGGCCAGCATATGTATTTGGGCTGGGGTAGTGGGTTTGCCGTCAAAATAATACTGCTCCATCACCCGCTTTACCCAAGTGTCTACAGGAAAAGTGTCAAAACGGCCATAACCAAAAAGTAGTACGCAATGGGCCACTTTTTCGCCCACGCCGTTTACGGCTAGTAATGTCTTGCGCAGGTCGTCGGTGGACGTGTCAACATCGCGGCGCATGGAAATCATACCGGCTGCCGCCTTTTGGGCTGCATCCAGTATGTATTTATCCCTAAAGCCGGTTTTGCATTGGCGCAAATCCTCTGGTGTGGCGGCGGCCAGTTGCTCTATTGTGGGAAAGGCGTAATTTTCGCCGCTGATGTGTGTGCCGTAACGGCGGGAGATGTTTTCTACCACCTGCTTAATTTGCGGTATGCGGTTGTTGGCACTGATAATGAAGGAAATTAGAGCCTCCCAGGGGTCTTGGGCTAAAATACGTATGCCGGGGGCAAAATTTGCGGCGGTTTGCATTACGGGGTCGTCATGGGTAATTTTGGTTAAAATGGCGGCATAATCCCGCCCAAGGTCGAAGTATGGCACCCAAATATCGACAAATTCCGCCTCGTACAGAGGGTTGCCATCATACCAAAATTCCAGCTCATTTTTGTTTTGCTTTACATGCAATGCCCTGCCATTTGCCACCAACAAATAGTGCATATCATCCAACCTTTGGAAGCGGAAGCATTGCCCGCACTCTAAAATATCGGTTATGTGGAAGTTTTTCGGCATCATAACTTTGTGTTTCATTTTATCACCTGAAATTTTTGTAAGTTATTGACACATTATAGCACGGCTGTGGTATAATGTATAGTAGCAATTTAATTGCCTTTGAATGGAGTGATGAAAATTGAAAGAAACCATATATACTATACCTGTGATGGAGGCCTTGGAAAACCCAGGTCCATGCCCTTTTTGCGTCATGAAGGACGGGCTGGAGCACAGTATAATACATACCCTGATGGGGCCGTCTGTGGCCTATATGGAGGATTATGTGCGCACGGAAACCAACAGGGCGGGGTTTTGTGGGCGGCACTATAAGGCCCTGTACGAAAGTAAAAACCGCCTGGGGCTGGCTTTGATGGTTCACACACACCTTATGGATATAAACCAGCATTTGCGGCGGCACGGCCCAAAGTCGTTTAAACACCTGCAAGAGATAGAGGCGGCTTGTTATATTTGTGATATGGCAGAAAAATCTTTCGCCAGATACTTGGATACTTTCTTTTGGCTTTTTGCGAAGGAGGAGAAGGTGCGGCAAAGTCTACAAACATCCAACGGATGTTGTCTGCCACATTTGGCAGAAGTTTATGCCATGGCACCAAAAAAGCTTAGCGGCGCAAATTTGCGGTTGTTTTATGATGTATTGTTCGAGGTGCAGCAGGCTCAAATGGACAAGCTGGACAAAGATTTGGAATGGTTTGCAAAAAAGTTTGATTATCGGTACAAAGATGAAAGCTGGCGGGATTCTAAAGACGCAATAGAGCGGGCCGTGGAACGGCTGACAGGCATAAAATTGGGAGAGAGGGAGAAAGAGTGAGAATGATGGAAAAAAATAGAAAATTAGCCGGGCTGACCTTTAAAGAAAAAGTGGAATATATATTTAATTACTATAAATTTCGTATTTTGACTGCAATTATAGTCGCGGGCATATTGGCGTGGGGTATTAATCATTATATTATCAATCCGCCGCCGCCTATTTTTATTAATGTTTCGTTTTACGGCGGCGTTGCTCATATAGGCTTGGGCCCGGCATTGGAGGAGCATATAAACGAAAATCTTGCCCCAGAGGGCTATGCAACCGTTGTTGGCTATCATTTTCCGGAAGGTGGTGGCCAGCGGGATATGTCCGCCATGCAGCATTTTTCTACTATGATAGCTGCCGGTATGCTGGATATACTGCTGGTTGCGCCGGGGGAATCAACCGGCCTGCGGTATCATGGCGTTGCCACTAATTTGCAGGAAATACTTCCTAACCGCCAGCTTGAAAGGCTTTATGAAATGGGTGCGCTGGTGTATGATTATTTTGGGTTGCGCCTAGAATTTAGTCCGTATTTTGCCGGATTAGCGGAGGAATTTGGCGGCACTTTTGAGGGCTGGACGCTTTTTGTGGCTTCAAACACGCGAAGATTGGAAGCCATACAAGAATTTTTAAACTATATTTTTGCCGAGTGACCCATAAACAGCGGGTTTCGAGGTAATTTGAAAAAAATGGAAATTTTTTTTGGAAAAATCTTGCATTTTATTCTGACCTGTGGTACAATCACTTTATTGGTTAATTTTACCAAAAATATAATATTTTTACATTAATGGAGGGGTTATCTTGGTTAACGACAAAACTACAGACAAGGTCAGGATTCTTTTAGCGGACGACAACAGAGAAATTTGTGAAATGGTGCAGGGTTACCTGGACAAACAAAACGACATGGAAGTAATAAAATGCGTGTTTGATGGCGTGGCCGCCGTGGCCGCCATTGAAAAGCTGGCTCCTAATGTGGCCATTATTGACGGGGTTATGCCAAAGCTGGACGGCCTGGGGGTGCTGGAAAAAATTGCCGACATGCCGGACAAGCCGATAATTATCGTATTGTCGGAGGTTGTGCAAGAAAAAATAACCAAAAGGGCCATAGATCTTGGGGCGGACTATTATATGGTAAAACCCTTTGACATGGAGGTTTTGACGCAGCGCATACGCCAGCTTACCGAACAAGGCCGCGAAACCATAGGTCTGGGAGAAACCAGGGGTCTTAATTTGCAGATAAATATCGAGCAAAAAGTAACCAACATACTGCACGAAATAGGTGTGCCTGCCCATATACGTGGCTATCATTACATGCGTGAGGCCATAATGATGGCTGTAAACGACATGGACGTACTTAATTACATCACAAAAGAGCTTTATCCCTCTATTGCCAAAAAAATGAACACCACATCCAGCCGGGTAGAGCGGGCCATACGCCATGCAATAGAAGTGGCCTGGTCCCGGGGGAAAATTGACGCCATTGATAATCTTTTCGGCTATACCATAAACAACCACAAAGGCAAGCCCACTAACAGCGAGTTTATTGCCCTTATTGCAGACAGGTTGCGCCTGGAATTGAAGGCCAGCTGATAGAATCATTATGACCATACAAAACACCGGCCAGGTTAGACCGAGGCCGGTGTTTTGTATGGTCTTATTTTTTCACAACGGGGGCATATGCCTGCATGACTGATTGTTCGTCCTTCCAATCTTTGCTGTAAACCTCAATGGCAGGGTATTTACGAAAGGCGTTTAGTAAATCGCTATGCTCTTCGCGTATTGCATATCTTGATTCTGGTAGCCATTTGCCGTAAAAAGTGCGCCAAAAATTGCCTGTGAAGATAATTTCCAGGGTGGTATCAAACACAGCAAAGTCACTGGCGGCAAACCTGCGTCCCATCAACCCCATGGGTAGATTATCCAGGGTGTTTACCTCCACACCAACAAAATATTTTGCTTTGTTTTCGGGGGTTTCGCTGTGTGTCATGCCATAGATAACGCCTTGTGATATTTGGTCGGGTATAAGATCGGTAAGTTTTTCATTGTTCCACATATCCCACAACCCGGCTATAGGTGCTGTGCCGTCCTCGCTGTTGTAATGAATGTCGCATTCCAAGCCCACCACATAAAAGGCATCTTTGTGAATGAACCGTACATTTTCGAAACATTGCATAAGTTCCATACTTGGTTTTCTCCCTTTTGTCCATAAATTTTCCGGGGGAAAGGGGTTGATGGATGGGCGATGTATTCGGAACTGTGCCGGCGTAATTCCGTACATCTGGGAAAAGCTTCTTGTAAATGCCTGTTGGGACGAAAAGCCGTTTGCGTATGCTATCTCTATCAGTTGTTTGCTGCCATCGCGTAGCTCCAATGCCGCATGGTACAGGCGGTATCGGTTTAGGTAATTTTTTACCGTATAGCCTGTAAAAGTGCGGAACATAAAGGAGAAATACGACGGTGATAGATACGCTCCTGCGGCTATGTCTGTAACGGTAATGGGTTCGGCATACATATTGTGGATGTATAAGGTGGATTTGTAGATGGTTTGCTCTATGTCCATTGGGCACAACCCCCTCTCGGATATGAGTATATTTTAACAGGGCCGCCAAGGGATGTATTATCAAAAACAACTTTCTTGTATGCAAAAAGGACAGCGATGTGCTGTCCTGCAAAATTAATAACAATGTAGGGGATATCCTTGAACATTAATGCCGGTAGAATTCGGCAGTGATGTCGTGTATAATGCGTTGGTCTCCTTCGAATAAAAGTCTGCGTATGCGGAACAGCCCGGTTTTTTGAGTGGGGAATCTTTCTAGGTCAACCACAAAATCCATAATTTCGCCGCTAAGCATATGGTGAGAGGCGGCGGCAAATGCAGCGGGACCTTCTGTTGTCTCCCAAAATTCGCCGTTAAAACGCTCCATATCCATACGCCAGTTTATTTCTACTACATTGGGAGTGTTGTTGATTATTGTTGCTATCATATGGCTGTTGTATTGTTCGTGATAAGTTATGGACATTTGAACATCGCCGCTGGGAGGATAATTGATGCGATCAGCGGCGGGCTCTGGTGGGGTGGTACCCAGATAGTGCAGGTTGTACAGGCGAAACAGGGAGTCGTTGCGGATTAACAGACTTTGATAGTTTAGATCCCTTGCTATAGATTCTCCAATATTATCCAAAATTATATTACGGGCTGTTTCTTCACCCATGGGCCAGCCAGTCGATGAAGATTGGCGTATAAATGCTACCGGTGGGGTTTCTATCTCCAGGGGAGCAATTTCTATTAAATCGTAATTGCCGCTTAGAAGAAAAATGCGCACCCGGCCGCCCGGCATGGTGTCGTGTACAAGTTTAAGGTCCTCCATGGTGCCGCCGCTTTGGAGATATATGTTTAAATAATCGTCAAATCTGCGCAGGTGCCAAAGGGTTGGGTCAAAATCCACAAAAGAAAATTCTCTGGAAAAATCCTCTAAAATGCTGCCGCCTATAGAGGCGTTCATTATGTTTCCGTCTTGCTTAACTATGTGCAGCCAATAATCTGTTGGGGTTATCATTTGAGACAGATGGGTTATTTTGTGATGTACTTTTTGCAAATCGGCACGAAAATGATAAAGAGGGAAAGAGCGCAGGGAAAAGGCTATCATAGCGCCGTTTGATGGTCTTTCTTCGGATGGATTAAGGCTGCCAAGGCCAAAAATAGCCGCAAGGTCGGTGTCTTCTTGGGTGTCTGCAACGGATACAAGCTCTTCATTGTCGGGTCTGTTGGTAAGGTTGTCTAAATTAAAAATAATGGACACGACCAAAAGGCCGAAGCAAACCAGGCTTACCGCCGCAAAAGTAGCAAATTTTCTCATGATGTCACCTCCATGTCTACATTATATCAGAAAATCGCGGCGGCATCAACGAATTTGTCACAAAAAATTCACAACTCGGCCGGATTTTTGTGGTAGAATGAACATAATACAAAAAGGGCGGTGGATGATGACTAACTTTAAGATTTTGGCGGTGGATGATGACAAAAACATTGCCCAGCTTATAGAGCTGTATCTGACAAAAGAAGGGCACGATGTGCGCTTGGCTTTTGATGGCCCAACTGCCCTTGCGGAATTTGCGGCATTTGCGCCCCGTTTGGTGGTGCTGGATTTGATGTTGCCGGGTATTGACGGCTATGAAATATGCCGCCAGATACGCAAAACCAGCGGCGTGCCCATAATTATGCTGACGGCCCGGGGCGAGGTTTTTGATAAAGTGCTGGGTCTGGAGCTTGGTGCTGACGACTATATGGTAAAGCCCTTTGACGGCAAGGAGCTTGCGGCCAGGGTAAAGGCCGTGTTGCGTAGATATAGCAAGACGGAAGATGATGCCGGGGTTGTGACGGCCCCCGGTCTTACCATAGACCCTGCAACATATATAGTGACATATCATGGCAAGGAGCTTGCCCTGCCGCCCAAGGAATTTGAGCTGCTGCACTACTTGGCATCGCGCCCCGGACGGGTTTTTACAAGGGATCAATTACTGGACAGTCTTTGGGGTTATGAATTTTTTGGAGACAGCCGCACGGTGGATGTGCATATCAAGCGCATACGGGAAAAATTGGACGGCGAGGATAGCTGGAGCATTAAAACTGTGTGGGGCGTGGGGTATAAATTTGAATTAAAGCCGTAGGGTGGTGCAGCCATGTTTAAATCCATATTTTCCAAACATTTGGCAGCCTATTTGGGCTCGGTAATAATAGTATTTGCGGCACTGGCCGTCGGGCTTAACCACTCTTTTCAAAACTTCTTTGTCAGCCAAACCGTTGATACCTTAGTGCGCCAGGGGCAGCAAATTGCCGAATCTTATGCCCGTCTGGAGGGCCTTGGCGGCCCGTTTTGGAGTGCGCAGCACAGCCAGGCCCTGGCACAGCTTAATAACGACATGCGCACGCTGTCCACCCTTGGGGCCAGTGCCATTGTGGTTGATGTTGCCGGCGGGGTGCATATTACCACGGCGGATATAGGCCAGGTTGTTTTGGACGTAGAGATGATGCGGGTTTTTGAGGGAGAAATGACTGTGCAGCAAGTACCGGCGGGGGAATTGTTTGCTACGGCCACGCTGACGGTGGGTTATCCTATCATCATCAATGGCCAGATATGGGGTGCTATTTTTATGAACCAGCCCATTGACGAAGTTATCGCGGTGTCCAGTGCCGCCATGGGCCAGGTTTTTATAGCACTTATCGCATCTGCCGCCATTATTTTTGTACTTATTTTCATTACATCCCGCACCATGAGCCGCCCTATTAGGGCCGTAAGCGCTGCTGCCAAGGAAATTGCCCAGGGCAGTTTTGGCAAGCGGCTGGCGGTTAGCAGCAAGGATGAAATTGGCCAGCTGGCACAAAGCTTTAACCACATGGCCGCCAGCCTGGATGATATAGAGAAAACACGGCGGGAATTTATTGCTAATATTTCTCATGACCTGCGCTCGCCTCTTACGTCTATGAAGGGTTTTTTGCAAGCTACATTGGACGGCACTATAAACGAGGCTGACAGAGAGCGTTATCTGGTTATTGTTTTGGCGGAAACAGAGCGGCTGGTGGGGCTGGCCGATGGTATTTTGGAGCTTAGCCGAGCCCAGCAGCACGGAGATGGGCTGCATATAGAAACCTTTGACATTAACGAGTTGCTGCGCCGCGCTGTGCTTATGTTTGAGGCCCGCATCGGGGCGGCAAACCTTGATGTGGCCGCAGATTTTGCCAGGGAACGCACCATGGTAAAGGCCGACCGGGAGAAAATAAGCCGTATAGTGCATAATTTGCTGGATAATGCGGTGAAATTTACGCCGCCCGGCGGGCGCATTGATGTTTCCACCCAAAACCAGGGCGCCAAGGTGGCAATTGCCATTGCAGACACCGGAATGGGCATGGACGAAGCCACCGCCGGACAGGTTTTTCACCGTTTTTACAAGGCTGATGCATCCCGGGGTGTTGGCGCGGGCTCCGGCCTGGGGTTGTCTATTGTTAAAGAGCTTGTGATGGCCCATGGTGAAAGCATAAGCCTGCAAAGCCGCCTGGGTATGGGCAGCAGATTTTCATTTACATTGCCGCGGGTGGATTAAGAACATGCGTTCATAGAGCTATTCAAAAAAACGCTCGAAAATCCGCACAATCCATCCATGAACACAGCTTCTAAAAAAGGTGACCACGCTACGAACCAATTTTTGGGCATGTAGTACAAGTGCAAAATGAGACAGGCGGCAAAATGCTGCCTGTCTCATTCTTTTTCATTTGCGCCAAACATAAAGCCAAGGATGAAGGTGAGGGGAGGTATGAGCAGACGAACCACCTCCAGGGAAAACTCTTTTATATCCATTGTGGCCGGGTGGCTGGCCCAGGTCATGATTAAGCCGTAGGTGACACCGGCGAAGTAGACACCGGCTATAACCATGACCACCAGGCGCACCAAACGATAGCCGCTGCGGAAGCGCTCTAAGGATATTTCTTCTGGGTCAGTGTTTATGGGGCGGCTGGGTTTTGGTGGGGTGTATTCGGTGTAGGTGACGGGTTCTGTGCATTCCGGCTCTATTTCTATTTCCAGCACCCTTGCGCCTTTTGTAGGGTCATGCATCAACTGTGCCACCTTTCGTTCCAAATATCCACTTTTTTAAGGCGGGCATCTTGACGGGTGATGGCCTTGGACCAGGCAGTGTCTTTTTTGCTGGTTAGGCCGCGCAGCTCCCAGCCTGTGTGGGTGTGGTATTGGGCTATGATGTGGTGCATGGCTTGATAGAATTCGTCATTTTGCCGGGATATGACGCGAGGGTTTTTGTCGCTGCCAAAAAGCATATATCGGTTGATATTTTTGTCGTCAAATGCTTTGAAGGCATCATAAACACTGCGCAAAACCGGGCCATGCTGCCAGGCCAAAAAGGGTTCGTCAAAAAGGGTGTCGCCGGTGTCTTTTAAATAGAGTTTATACACAAAATATATCAGCTTTTGCAGCTTCATATGGGTTATGGAATGCCCGGCCCGAAAAAAGTGGTGCAAGATTGTGTTGGCTATAAGCAGTGCGGGATTATAATTCATGCCGCCACCTCCTTTTACCATAGTATGTATGGCGGGCCGGTTTGGCACTAAAAAAAGCGGCCATTTCGGCCGCTCATATTTTTATACTATGACCATAGGTGTGGCCAGTTCATTTATTGCCGCAACGCCATGGGGCCGCATGGCCAGCCAATAGATTTTTGTGGCTGCCAGCTCCATGTCCAGTAGGGTTTTGGCGGCGGCTGGCAGGTTGGCGGTGTGTTTTAAATTGGTGATAACTGGCAGGTTGGCGGTTTTGTGCAGTTTGTGGAGCAAGTCCCGGCGGCTGCGGCGAAAGCCAAGCACACGTATATATGGGATGGGGGCGTAGTGATTTTGGCGGGATATGTCTAAGATAATGTGTAATATGGCCCGCTGTATGGCGGTGCGCGTGTGGTTTTTGCATTTTGCGGCGGCAATTATGTGGGATATTAGGTAATGGTCACGGGCGGCGGCGGTTATGCGGTTTTGTAGCCCTTCTGATGTGCCATATGTGCCGCGCTGTAGGGCAAAATGAAAAAATGGGCTGAAATTGTCTATGTGATTTATGGCGGACAGGTCGTGCTCTTGGCGTAAGATATCAAGGCTTTGGGCTGGCATAAGGGGTGCCAGCGCATCTAAGCTACCGCCGCCGCGCACATGCTTGCGTATGGAGGATGCCGAGGCGGAGTCTTGTAAAAAATCCGTGGCGTGGTGGTCTGCGCCATAGCGCAGACTGGTTGCGGGCACAAGGGGTAGGCTTTCTTTTATAATGGCTTTAAGATATTCTATGCCCAAGATATTATTTGGGCTTGAAATTATATGGGTGGCAGCGGGGCAAATGGCACCTAGGGCATAAGCGCGGGCCGCCGGGAAAGATGCGCCCGAAGCCAGTTTTTGACGTAGAATACGCTTAAAGTCGGCGTTTTCGTTGCATAATAATGTGGCCAGGCGGTGCAGGGGTGCAATATCGCCGCTTTCGGAGCCAAAACAAAGAGCATCCACCATGCCGGTGGCCGCCAGCAGACGGCAACCGCCCAGGGCAAAGGCTTCGGCACTGGCAGTGGCATAGGGTACGGGTAATTCCAGCACCATATCGGCACCGCAATGTAGTGCGGCTTCGGTGCGGCGGAATTTGTCTATAAGGGCTGCTTCGCCCCTTTGCACAAAATTGCCGCTTAGGGCTACAACGGCCGCATTTGCGCCGGTTATTTTTTTTGCCCACCTTAATTGATGTAAATGCCCATTGTGAAATGGATTGTACTCTGCTATAATGCCGCAAATATCAGCCATATTCTGCCTCCTTTATCGTACTTTTTATTATACCCCAGCGGAAACTTCTTGTCTATTCGATATTTCTTGACAAAGCTGTTTGCTTTAGGTATGATTATTGGTATTATGAAAGAAATGGGGTCTGCATTGGCCCTGATATACATCACAAAGGAAGGAGAATATTATGAGTTTTAGAGAAAAGGTTTTGGCAATTTTGAAAAAGCATGGCGAAAAGCTGGATACGCTTACCGTTATGTTGCAGGACCACGATGAAAAACCGGGGGGACAGGACGCGATAATTGAGGAGTTAACCGCGCGTCTGACCAAGGAAGAGCAAAAAGTGACCGAAATGACCGCAAGGTTGGATGAACAAGAACGGCAAGGGGCCGCAATGCTTGAGGGATGTTCACAGCGGACGGCCGCAAAGCTTGAAGAGCAAGAGCAGCGTTTGGCCGCAAAGCTTGAAGAACAGGAACAGCGTTTGGCCACGAAGCTTGAAGAGCAAGAGCGCAGCTTTGCCGCAAGGCTAAAGGAGCAGGCACAGCGTATAGATTCTTTGGCAGCTGTGTTGGCTGGTTTGGAAGCGAGCCTGGAAGCTGAAGGGGAAGAAGTGGACAGCCCGGAAGCTGATGTGCAGTGTGATAAATTAGACGAGTTGGATGGAGCTGTGGCTAAATTAAGCGCAGCCGTAAGCAAACACGGCACAGAAATTGAAGCCCAAAAGGGCGCTGCGGAAGTTTTGCGCAAAGAGCTTGCGGCCAGTAAGGACAAGCTTGAAACGGTCTTGAAGGCACAGCAAAATGTTAAGCCGGCTACACCGCAAGCACCTGCGCCTGTGGCCTCTGCACCTGCGCCTGTGGTGGATTTGTCCGCATTTGACAAAAAAGTATCCGGCATAGAGAAGTCCTTTGGCAAGCTGGAGGCTGATGTTGTTGCTGTCAAGCGTGAATTGGGCTCTGTGAAGGCGGATGTAAGCACCAACAGGAAAGATGTAGGCGCTGTGAAAGCGGATGTAGTTGCTGCAAAAGCTGATTTTGGTGCTGCTAAGGAAGAAATAGGCCTTGTTAAAGGTGAAATTGATGTTGTAACCGGCGAATTGGCCGAGGTACAAAAGGTCTTGAAAGAAATGGACATAAATCCCATATGGTAATAATCAATTGAATAGAGGTGCGTTGCAATGAATTTTTTGGAAAGCATTAAGGCCAGGGCCAAGGCGGATGTTAAAACCATCGTATTGCCCGAGGGCCGGGATATTCGCACGCTGCAAGCGGCGGATGCTATACTGCGCGAGGGTTTTGCCCGTGTTGTGCTTGTGGGTGACCCGAAAGAACTTGCAGAACAAGCGGGTGCCAACGGACTGGATTTGTCCGGTGCTGTGGTGATAAACCCCGCAAATTATGAGAAAAGCCGGGATATGGCGGCAAGGCTGGCGGAAATACGCAAGAGTAAGGGTATGACCGTGGAAGAAGCAGCTGGCCTGTTGCAAAATGAGTTATATTTTGGTGTGATGTTGGTAGAAATGGGTCTGGCGGATGGTATGGTTGCCGGTGCGGCAAATTCTACGGCAGATGTGTTGCGTCCATCATTACAAATTTTAAAAACCGCGCCGGGTACGGCCCTTGTGTCCAGTTTTTTTATTATGGCTGTGCCTAATTGTAATCTTGGGGCGGATGGCATTTTCTTGTTTGCGGACTGCGGTCTTAACCAAAACCCCAATGCCCAGGAATTGGCGGGCATTGCCTTGTCCAGTGCGGACAGCTTTAAAGCCTTAACCGGGGCCGAGCCTGTGGTGGCCATGCTTTCTCATTCCACCAAGGGCAGTGCCAAGCATGAGCATGTTGACAAAGTGGTGGAAGCCACAAAAATAGCCAAAGAGGCCAACGGCGCACTGGCTTTGGATGGAGAATTCCAGCTGGATGCGGCAATTGTGCCGGAAATTGGCGCGGCCAAGGCCAAGGGCAACCCTGTAGCAGGCCGGGCGAATTGCCTTATTTTCCCGGATTTGGATTCCGGCAACATAGGATACAAACTGGTGGAGCGATTGGCAGGGGCCCAGGCATATGGCCCTGTAACCCAGGGCATAGCACGGCCTGTTAATGATTTAAGCCGTGGTTGCTCTTTTGAAGATATTGTTGGTGTAACGGCCATCACGGCGGTGCAAGCCCAGTAGGGGTGCTGTCTTGGTCGTTCGTGCTAAAAAATACAGAAGGGGATGTTGCAAATTATGAAAATTTTGGTATTAAATTGTGGTAGTTCGTCGCTAAAGTATCAGTTAATTGATATGGCCAATGAGACGGCTTTGGCTAAAGGTCTTGTGGAGCGCATTGGCATTGACGGGTCGCGGTTGGAGCATAAACGTGACGGTGGCGAAAAAACACAGATTGTTCAGGATATTCCTAATCACGAGGTTGCTGTTGGGCTGGTTATGGAAGCCCTGCAACATGCTGATTATGGCGTTATTAAGGATGTAAGCGAAATTAAGGCGGCTGGGCACAGGGTTGTGCATGGTGGTGAACATTTTACCAAGTCTGTTATTGTGACAGATGTTGTGAAGGCCACCATTAGCGAGTGTGCTGCCCTGGCACCTCTGCATAATCCGGCAAATCTTATCGGCATAGAAGCCTGTGAGAAATTGATGCCAGGTGTGCCACAGGTGGCTGTGTTTGATACGGCTTTCCACCAAACCATGCCAGAAAAAGCCTATTTGTACGCCATTCCTTATGGTCTGTACGAAAAATATAAAGTGCGTAAATACGGCTTCCACGGCACCAGCCATAAATATGTGGCGGCGCGCACGGCCGAAATGCTTGGCAAGCCCATCGAACAGCTTAAAATAGTAACATGTCACCTTGGCAATGGCGCAAGTGTTTGTGCGATTGACGGTGGCGTATCTGTGGATACTTCTATGGGTCTTACGCCTCTTGAGGGGCTTGTAATGGGCACCCGCAGCGGCGATATGGACCCGGCGGCGGTGGCTTTTATTATGGAAAAAGAAGGTCTGACCACCAAACAAATGGAAAATATGCTTAACAAAGAAAGTGGCGTGCTGGCTCTTTCCGGCGTGTCCAGCGACTTTAGAGACATTGAGGACGCCTGTGCCCAGGGTAATGAGCGGGCGCAAATGGCCTTGGATGTGTATCATTACCGTGTGGCCAGATATGTTGGCAGCTATGCGGCGGCTATGAATGGCCTGGATGCGGTGGTGTTTACCGCCGGTGTAGGCGAAAACGGCCCGGAAACCAGAGAGGCTATATGTTCGTACCTGGGTTATCTTGGCATAAAAGTAGACAATGAGAAAAACGCTGTGCGGGGCAAGGAGCGGGACTTTTCTGCGGAAGGCTCCACGGCCCATGCGATGGTTATTCCAACTAATGAGGAGCTGGTGATTGCGCGGGATACGCTGGGGTTGTGTAAATAATTCTTGACAACGACTGGGATTTTCTTTATAATGGTTAAATTGTAGGAGAGTTGGAATGATTGATATCAGAAGAATTGCGGCAGGGGAGGGCGTTGGTGTCACTGACGAGGTGGCTGTGCGCATCCCCGCCGGTTTTGGTGTGAGCACAGAGGTGCAGGTGGTCGTAAGCGGCCGTCTTACCAATATAGGTAAGTCTTTTGTACTGGAGGGACGGGGCGAATGCCGGTTTTTGGTCGGTTGCAGCCTTTGTCTTGAGCCGCTGGAACTACCCATTGACTTCCATATTATAGAAAATTATGTGGAAGAAGAGGCCGAGGCCACCGAGGATGATATCATTTTCTTCGACAAAACCATTGACATACAACCCGCTGTGGAGCGCGGACTGTTTGCCAATGTTCCCATGAAACCGCTGTGTAATCCCGATTGTGCCGGGCTTTGTGCAAGGTGCGGCGCTAACCTTAACCAAGGTGAATGTGACTGCGGCGGCGAGGTTAATGAGCAATTTCGTGATTTGCTAAGATTTTTTGATAAAGAGGAGGTGTAACCATGCCAATTTGTCCAAAGGGAAAGATTTCTAAAGGCAGAAGAAACAAAAGGCGTGCGCAA
The DNA here is from genome assembly GCA_009785595.1 of Defluviitaleaceae bacterium. Classification (GTDB taxonomy): domain Bacteria; phylum Bacillota; class Clostridia; order Lachnospirales; family WRAX01; genus WQVZ01. Next base: position 31,924 of record WQVZ01000008.1, read on the forward strand.
AGCTGGAAAATAAGCAGCGCAACACTGATAAAATGCCCATCTTGTAACGAACTGACACTGCCACATCGTGTGTGCAAGGCTTGTGGTAATTACAAGCGTGTTGAAGTTGTGAAGGTGGACTAATGAAAAGAGACGTAATTATTGCCGTGGACGCTATGGGTGGCGACCACGGCCCAAAAGTGGCGGTAGAAGGGGCCGTGGCGGCTCTGGAAGACGCCAACATCTCTAAAATTATCCTGGTGGGCCGAGAGAGTGAGATTCGGCCTGCTTTGCGTGGTCTTTCTTATGACGAGGGCCGCATTGGGGTTGTCCACGCCGAGGAAGTTATCGGTGTGGAGGAGGCTCCCACCACTGCTATAAAGGCCAAAAAGGATTCGTCAATTGTGGTGGGGCTTAGATTGGTAAAAGATGGCCATGCGGCGGCTTTTGTGTCTGCCGGCAGTACCGGTGCGGTTTTGGCCGGGGCTACCACAATTGTGGGGCGCATAAGGGGCATAAAACGGCCCGCGCTGGGGGTGATCTTGCCCAGTGCTGCGGGTTACTTCTTTTTGGTTGACGCCGGGGCCAATGTGGACGCAAAGCCTGAATATTTACTGCAATTTGCCCAAATGGGCTCTGTTTATATGGAGGCCATTATGGATGTGGCCAGCCCCCGCGTGGGCCTTATAAACGTAGGCGCGGAGCAGGAAAAGGGCAATGCTCTTACCAAGGAGGCTTATGGCTTGCTGGAGGGCGGCGGCCTTAATTTTGTCGGCAATGTGGAGGGGCGCGAGATTCCCTTGGGTACTGTGGATGTGGCTGTTTGTGATGCCTTTGTGGGCAACATCATCCTTAAATACTCCGAAGGTTTTGCCAAGGGTCTCATGTCCATGTTAAAAGAAGAATTGATGGCCGATGGGATGTCCAAAATTGGTGCATTGCTGTCCAAAAAGGCCTATGGCCGCATGCGCAAGCGTTTTGACTATACCGAGGTGGGCGGTGCACCCTTTATTGGTTTAAAAGGCCTGGTGGTTAAGGCCCATGGCTCTTCCAACGCCAAGACCATAAAAAATGCCGTCAAGCAATGCTCTAAATTTATAACAACCGATGTTGTGGGCAAAATAGAAGAGAAAATAGGTGAGGGGAGAGACGAAGATGGAATTTGAAAAAATTAGGCAAATTATTGCAGAGCAACTGGGCCTTAATGAGGCGGAAATAACCATGGAAACCAACTTCACCGAGGATTTGGGGGCGGATTCTTTAGATCTGTTCCAAATTATTTCCGAGCTGGAAGAGGCCTTTGGCATGGAATTTCCCCCGGAAGACCTGGACAAAATAAAAACCGTGGGCGATGCCGTAAATTACGCGCAAAATGCTGAGTAGGATGATATGGACCTTACACAATTAGAAGAAATTATTGGATATAACTTTAAAAATAGGGAAGTTTTGGAGCAAGCCCTTGTGCATAGCTCTTATATCAACGAGCACAAGCTAAACCCCCTGGCCAACAACGAACGGCTGGAGTTTTTGGGTGATGCGGTTTTGGAGCTTATAACCAGCGAATATATCTTTACCATTTTTCCTGATATGCCTGAAGGGGAGATGACCAAGCTGCGCGCCAGCGTTGTGTGCGAATCCACCCTTTCTTCCTGCGCCCGCAGCCGTAATTTTGGCAGCTTTTTGAAAATGGGCAAAGGCGAGATGGCCAACGGCGGCCAACGGCGGGATAGTATTTTGTGCGATACTTTTGAGGCCATTATTGGTGCTATTTATCTGGACGGCGGCTGCGAGCCTGCCCGACAGTTTATTTTGGGTGCGCTGGAGGAGGACATCCGCTCTATGCGCGGCCTTAAATGGATTGCGGATTGCAAAACCCATTTGCAAGAACAGCTGCAAAAAAACAGCCAAGAGCCCATAGAGTATTATGTGATAAATGAAGAAGGGCCCGACCATAACAAGATTTTTACAGTGGAGTTGGCCCATGGTGGGCACCCCATGGCCCAGGGCAGCGGGAAGAATAAAAAGGAAGCCGAGCAGGCAGCTGCGCGGCGGGCTATTGAAAAATACAATTTGACATGAAATTTACGGCCGGACGATGCTATTCGTGCGGCTTTTTGGTTTTCTCAAGGAGTGCGGCTTGTTTTAAGCAGCAAAATCCCCCATTTTACGCGATTATGCCGTGAAATGGGGGATTTATGAGTTTAAGTGAGGTTGGAATGTGGAATTAATATATTCTCACGCCGCCCACAAATGCTTGCGAGACTTCTTTTCCAGCAATAAATAGGTTGCCTATTTCTTTACCATTGATGAATGTGCCGCCAACACTTATGATTGTTAATGAAAGGGAAACGGTGTCATATCCGGCATCGTTGGTGGCTCTTATGCTAAATGTGAAAATTCCGTCTGTGGTTGGTGTTCCATAAACTTCCCCTGTGTTGGTGTTAAGCGAAAGTCCCGGCGGCAAGCCTGTTTCGCTGCCGCTTAGCGGCATTACTTGCCACGAGATGGGTGCATCGCCTGTTGCGGATAATATTTCCGAATATGCCGTACGCGTTGTTCCATCGGGCAACGAAGTTGTGGTGATGGTGGGCGGCTCTGCAATTATCATGGTAAACATTCTGGAATCGCTGCCGCTGGCATTTGTTGCAGTGATGGTAAAGGTGTACACCCCGGCAACATCCGGAGTTCCGGACAGGATATTTGCGGCCAATGAGAATCCGCTGGGAAGAGTTGAACCGCCGTCTAAAGACCATGATATTGGCAAGTCGCCTGTTGCGCTTATTGTCAGCTCCGGAAACGGAATATTTTTTGTTGCGTATAGGGGCGAATCGGTGGTTATAACGGGTGCGCCTTCGTTCAAGATTGATATGGTAAATTGTCGTGTGTCTGCGTAATCGGGGCCGGTTATATTTTCTGCTTTTACTGTAAACTTATATACTCCCGGTGAGCCCAGTGTCCCGGACAAAAGTGCGCCTGTTAATGCTATTCCCGGCGGCAGGCCTGTTTCATCGCCTGTAGGTGCGAGTATGCTCCAAGTTATTGGAGCAGTCCCTGATGCCGCCAGCATCTGCGAATAGAGAGCAAGTGTATTGCCGCTGTTTAAAACCAGGGTTGTTATAATTGGCCTTGCATTGATTGTCAGCGAAAACGCTTCTTGTGCATAACCGCCGATGTTGTCTACCCTTATTGTAAAATTATAAGTTCCGCTTGTGGTGGGGTTGCCTGACAAAGTGGCTGTTGTAGGGTCGAAAGAAAGCCCTGGTGGTAAAATGCCGGAAGTTTGTGACCATGCAAAGGGCGAAGCACCACCGGCGGCAAACGTATGGGAATAAGGGATGCCGACAATTCCATCATCTAAGTCCACATCAATAATGGACGGCGTGGTAATGATAATTGTAAATTGCACAGGCGCTGAATTTCCGAATACATTTGTGGCGACCACTGTGAATGTATATGTTCCAAGAACGGGCACAAGCCAAGAAAGCACCCCGGCGGAATTTAGCTGCATATCGGCGGCGGGTGTTGGTGCTACCGTCATTGCCCATGTTATTGGCTGCGTTCCGCTTGCTTGCAAAACAATACTGAATGGTCTTGAAACGCCTCCACCTAAGTTTGGCGAAGAGGTAATGACGGGCGGTGCGCCAACTGTTATTGTAAATGGCGAAGTGGTGCTTGCTCCGCCACCTGTGATGGTTACGTTGATATTGTAAGTGCCTATTGCTGTTGGTGTTCCCGACAAAACCCCCGTTGTGCCGTTTAAGATCAGCCCAGGTGGGAAGGATGATCCTGCTTGCGCCGCCCACGACCATGTATATATATATGACGCATCCAAGCCATCTGCTTGGAAAGTAAGTGGTGTGTAGGGTACGCTTAAAATTCCGATAGGCAACGGCGAAGCGGTGGTGATTGCAAGGGCATTGCCGGCTTCGATAAAAAGCGTGACAGGTGCAGAGCTGCCGGCAATATTCGTTGCAACAACCGTAAAGCTAAAAACGCCGCTTTCGGCAGTTGTGCCGGTAATAATTCCTGTGCTTTGATTAAGCGACAACCCGGCAGGCAAACTTCCATCGGTGATAAACCAAGTAATGGGTACAGAGCCTGTTGCTGTTAATTGCCCGGAGTATGCCATGCCAAGTCTTGCATAACCCAGCACCGTTGTTGTGATGGTTGGCAGCTGATAAACAGTTAAATCGTATAATCTATTTTCAAAACCATAGTCGTTTGCTGCTTGCACTGAAAACGAATATGTCCCCGGTGCGGTAGGTGTTCCGGACAGAAGACCGCTTTCATCCAAACTTAGCCCCGGCGGCAAATCGCCGCCTAAGTGCCACCACACAGGCTCATCGCCGTATGCGCTTAACACGAAGGAGTATGGCACACCTACGATGCCATAGGGTAGGGGTGACAATGTGTTAATCCGCGCCGCCAACGATACATTCAGCGTAAATGTTCGTGAAACGCCACCCGGTTCATAGTCATTAAATGCTGTCACGGTAATTTGGCAGTTTTGTCCATCAACCGTGGGTATGCCGGAAATTGTTGTGCCGCTGATAGATAATCCTGTTGGCAAAGTTCCGTCTGTTACCGTAACATATACGCTAAGGTTGCCGTCCGAGCCTGTTACTGTAGGTGTCCATGAGTATGACTCGTTTAATGTTGCCCCTGGTATATATTCGTCATGAATCAACGCCGGCTCGCCCGCATTTAAAATGAACACTTTGCTTGTGCGATAACCGATGCTGTCTGTAAGTGTTATGGTTACGGTGTATTGACCTTCATCTAAATTTGATGTACCAGAAATTAGGCCGTTGTTATCTATAAACAAACCGCTGTTAAGAGGCAGCCCGGATAAACCAAATACAAACGGGGCTGTTCCGGTTAGCTCTTCAAGTTCGATCTGCACCGAGTATGTCCTGCCTTTAGCTGCCAAAGGTAGATTGTCTGTTGTGATAACAGGCGGTATTGGCATTGTAATCTCTGTTGTGCCATCCCACCAGCCGTTGGGAGGCACATTAAGCACGCCTTGTCTTATGGCGAATAATGGAGGCTCGTTTCCTGGGCCGAAGGCTTCTGTAAGGTCAACCATTACGATATTGTCAACACGACCGTATGTGTCATTGTTGCCGGAGTTTCCTGTTTGTTGCCAAATAAAGCGCATATTTAATCCGGTAATATCCGCCGTCCATATGGTGTCTATTAAGTTCCAGTCCGTAATATTTGGCGTTTGCAAACCATCAAACAATGGCGGCGGCAACGCCGTGCCTCGCACAGGCACACCGACCCCATGTATGACCGTACAGCCTGTAGATACCCCTGGTATGGTGCTTCCGCGCAAACTTACCCTTGCGCGGACATAATATTTATGCCCTGCAATGGTAGGTATTGGCGTTGTTGGGTTGATATAAACAACCCCTTGGGTTTTGGTTCCTATTTGTGCACACCAAGAGCCTGTTTCGCCATGAACAGGAGCGGGTGCGGTGTTGGATACCCGTACAGGCGCAAGTGTACTTTGCATATTGCGGTTATCTGTCATAAACCCGCTCCAGCCGGACATGTTTGCCTCAAAAGAGCCGTTTTGTACTATATTGGTTAGGTTAATCGAAGCCATGCCATCACTCCTTTGCGACGAATACAAATACATTAGGGTGGTCGGTGGAATATTGCAGGGCTTCTGCTACATCCTGTGCTTCATAAACTTCTACACCGGCTATCTTGCTGTTGACCTCGTTTATCGCCATTACGATTTGTTTATTTGTTGTTTGAAGGTCAAAGGTGTTTCCGAGCATAACATTTAAGCCCTGCACATTTATATCAATAATAGACCTAACTGTATCTGTTTCGGGGAAAGGGTCAGCTTGGTTTTTGCCAAAAAACCATGTTGTGCCAATTGGGATGGGTCGGAATGACGGCAGCTCTACGAAACCTGTGACGGGGTTTGTGATATCGACTGTGGTGTGGACCAATCCGTTTTCGAGATATTCGAAACCTATGTGTAAACCATCGATGAACCAATGGGCAACCGCCGCCATGATATTAGGGTTTCCGGTTTCGTCCAAAGCCGCATCCTCGGCCGTCAGAAAAAAGAATCTGCTGTATTGATGCGGTTGAAGCAATCCGGGAAGGGGATTTCCGCTATCGTCTTCTCTTGGTGCAATGTCTACGTGCCAATTGTACCCCCTGGGAAGGTTTGGAGGGGCTGACTGCACTGTGGCATCAAAAACATAGATAGCATTATATTTCAGCAATTGGTCAAGCTCATCAATTGCGTCTTGTACATTGAGTGCATCTAACCCCAGCATATTAGACGAAGTTTGAGACAACTCATTATCAAAAGGTATATCGGCGGCGGCAAGGGTTATGTTTTTATACACATCCGGCAATACGGCATTTACGCTGTATACAATTCCTGCCAATTTCTGTTGTAGTATTTCCTGTAGGTACTCGTAACTTATTGATGCGGCCATTTTTATCACCCTTCACTTTTTATGTAATATTCGCAAAAAATCGCGCCTGCAGACGTAAGCTCTGCATATTACAGCTAAGCACGGCACGAGCGCGGAGTTCTATATAATATAAATATTTAAGGAGTGGGCGGAATATACATCGGCGGCACGACTATGCGTTGTTTATGGTACAATCACAATTATGCGGTTTGCGCTTATTGATAACTTTGTCACTCACTCTACAAATGTGTTCTCGTATATTTTATGCTTGATGGGTCGGCCTTGCCACCCGCCAACCAATGTAAGTAACGACAGCACCCATGGCAACAGCGAGCTGGAAGGCAAAGGGGAACCTAATAAGGTCAAATAGAGCTACCACAAGTTCGTCTGCGAAGATCATATGGGCAGCAATATAGGCTAAATACCCGGCGCATAGGCCGAAAAGTATGGCATAGCGGTTGATGAGGTAGATGATGTGCTCGCTGGCGATGAGAAGGACAGGCACGCTGATGGCCAGACCTAAAAATGCGATGGACATGCCCTGGGCGGTGATGTTGCCGACGTCGTCGGCCACAATGGAGATGACAGCGATGACATTATCCAGCGACATGGCCACATCGGCTACGATTATTATCATGATAGCCTTTAGAAAGCCGCCGCCTTGGCGAATGTGTTTTTCTGTGTTGGTGTCGCGGAGCATACCGACTATTACGTAGATGAGCATGGTGCCGCCTATTATACGTATATGCAGCCAGGATATGGCGAAGAGGTAGCCCACGAGAAGTATGAAGACGAATTTTAGTATAAGGGAAAGCCAAATGCCCACCAGACGGGCGGTGTTGGCTTTTTTTGGCGAAAGGCCGCGGGCGGCCAGGGCGATGACGCCGATGTTGTCGAAGGAGACTATTAGATTTATTAATATAACCTGGATCAGTGTGGACATGGGGCCTCCTTGCTTAGTTTGTACGGTTTGTCTGTTTTGAATATATGCGGGATTTTTTGCAAATATATCTTGCGCGGGATGCAAAATTGTGGTAGAATGAGGGTAATTTGATATGTAAATTCGTATGAGGGTTGCGGAAGACAGGTGTTATCAGTGGAAACCGGACCGAAGGAATAAGTGATGTTTTGGCCGAAATATCGCGAAAATCTCAGGTAAACAAACCGTGACATGACGAAACTCTGGAGAGCTGTGTGGGTTTTTGCGCAGCACCGAAGGGGCAATCTTTGCTGGGTA
>WQVZ01000009.1 GCA_009785595.1 Defluviitaleaceae bacterium
AAACTAACCGAACCCGCCGCCGACCTGGCCGCTATTGCCGCTATTGCCGCCAGTTGCAAAAACCTGGCCGCCGACCCCCATATGCTGATTTTTGGCGAAGCCGGGCTGACGGGAGAAGTGCGAGCCGTGGCAAACGCCCAGCGGCGCATTGACGAAGGAGCCAAGCTGGGCTTTAACGCCGCCATTGTCCCCCGGGCCAATTTAAAGGGCCTAAAGCAGCCTGATGGCATGAAAATTTATGGCGTAGGCAGTGTTGGCGAACTTTTGGACCTTATTTTTGTAAAGGAGTAAACACATGAGATATTTACGTATGTTTGCGGCTGTTTTGGCCGCAATAATTATAACCGGATGTGTAAGTCCGGCAGATGCAACCACCACTGATAACGACGCAATTTTCCTGGATGTGCGCACCCAGGAAGAGTTTAACTCCGGCCACATCCCCGGGGCTGTTTTGTTGCCCCTGGATCAAATAGAAGAAATTATTAATTTAATTCCCAATCTTGACCAACCCATATCAATATACTGCCGCAGCGGCAACAGAAGCAATACGGCCCTGGGCATCTTAATCGCCATGGGTTATACCAATGTGACCGATATAGGTGGTATATTGGACTGGACAGGGGAAATTGTTTTAGGAGCTGCCAATGATGAAGATTGATAAGATATTTATTGATATGGCAGATGAGCTGAATTTAGGCGGCATAATTGCGTCGGTAGAGCCGGTATTGGGCGGATATATGCACAAAATGTACAGCTTGGAAACCACCGGCGGCAAATATGCTGTAAAATTGCTAAACCCTGCGGTTATGACACGGCCTGATATATTTGATAACTATAAGATTGCGGAAGATTTGGAGCGAAAACTGCAAAATGCGGATATTCCTATTGTGCCTGCGCTGGAGTTTGGCGGCAAGAAAATGCAGTACATAGACGGCCAATACTTCTATGTGTTTGAGTGGGTGGATGGCGCGGCCACCGAGTCTAAGAAAGTAACAGAGGCACATTGCGAAATTATCGGCGCGATTGTTGCGAAGATACATAAGGTCGAGCAAACTGAAACTCCTTCCAAAGGGTTTACCATTGATATTGATTGGGATTGCTTCATTGAGTTGTCAAAGGAAAAATGCCCGGAGATTACAGGTCTGCTGACGGACAACCGAGAGCTTTTGTACGCGACCCAACAAGACGGAAACGCCGCGCTTAAAGGGCTGTCCAATCTTTCCTGCATATGCCACATGGATATGGATGTAAAAAATGTTTTATGGGTTGGCGGCCTGCCTAAAATCATCGACTTAGAGTGCCTGTGGTACGAAAACCCGCACCTTAACCTTTTCCAGCTGACTCTGGATTGGTGCGGATACATGCATAATGATGTAGATTTTGGCCTGTTGCGGGTTTTTATGAACGCATACATCCGGGAATACGGCGAAATAGGGGCCGACTGGGAAATGTTGTACAATAGCAATCTTGGCATATTTATGTGGCTGGAATACAACACAAAAAGGGCCTTGGGCATCGAATGCAAAGACGAGGAAGAGAGGCAGCTAGGCATAAATATGGTTAAATATTCGATTGAACGGTTGATTTATTATAATTCTATAAAGCACGACCTGCTAAGGGAATTAAACACACTATAAAATAAATTTTTAGGAGGAAAAACCATGGCCGTATTAACAAATTGTAAACCCACCAACGTTTTTAAGTATTTTGAGGAGATTTGCACCATACCCCACGGCTCCTGGAACGAAAAAGCCCTAAGCGATCACATCTACAACTGGGCTCGCGGCCTGGGTTTGGATACCATTCAGGACGAGTTGTTTAACCTCATTATCCGCAAACCAGCCACACCCGGCCATGAAGCCGCACCAACAGTGATAATTCAAGGCCACCTGGACATGGTGTGCGAGAAAAATAACGACGTAGACTTTGACTTCACCACCCAGGGCCTTGATATTTATGTAGACGGCGACTATATAAAAGCCCGCGGCACCACATTGGGCGCCGACAACGGCATTGCTGTAGCTATGGCCATGGCTCTTTTGGCAGATAAAACCCTTGCCCACCCGGCTATCGAGGTTGTCCTTACCACCGTGGAGGAGGCAGGTATGGATGGCGCAAAGGCCATCGACCCCACCAACCTCAGCGGCACACGCCTCATTAATGTAGATTCCGAAAACGAAGGGGTATTTTTGTCCAGTTGCGCCGGTGGTGCCCGTGTACGCATTGCCCTCGAAATTACCCGCCAACCCCTGCCCGCAGTCGATTTCGTGGCATACAACATCAGCATAGGCGGTCTAAAGGGCGGCCATTCCGGCATGGACATTGCCAAAGAACGGGGCAATGCCAATAAAATACTGGGGCGCGTGTTAAATGAAATTGCCGCACCATACCACTTGGCCAACATTGGCGGCGGCAGTAAAGATAACGCCATCCCACGGGAGGCTTGGGCAACGATTTGTGCACCATCCAATGCCAAGCAAGAAATTGAAGCCTTGGCCGCCACTTTAGCTAAGGAATTTGAACACGGCGACGGTGGTCTATTTGTACGCATAGAAGAAACAACCAAACCACAGGAAGTCTTTTCGCCAACCAGCCAAAAGCAAGCCATTGGCCTGTTGCTCACCCTACCCAGCGGCGTGGCTCATATGAGTGCCGCCCTGGCCGGCTTAGTGGAGACATCTAACAACCTGGGCGTAGTTAGCATAGATGACAATGTAATAACCTATACCTGCGCCGTGCGCAGCAGTGTGGAAAGCCGCAAATACGCTCTGATACGCCAAATATCCGCCGCCGCCGAAGCCTTTGGCGCCACCGCCGTACCATCCGATGGCTATCCCGGCTGGGCATACAGCCCAAATTCCGAATTACGTGACATTTTCACCACCGTATATAAGGCCAAATACGGCAAAGATGCCGAAATTTTAGCCATACACGCCGGTTTGGAATGCGGTGTTTTTGCCGACAAGCTCCCGGGTCTGGACATGATATCCTTCGGCCCCAATATGCACGATGTTCACACCCCGGACGAACGGCTGTCCATCTCCAGCACCGCCAATTGCTACGAATTCTTAAAGGATGTACTGGCGGCTATGAAATAATTTCTGAAAAAACCGAAAAATCCCCTAACGTAACCTATTGCTCGCAACGTGGCGTAATGTTGTAAATTAAGGGCAAGGAGGTGATATCTATGTCAAAATACACCACTGGGGAAATGGCAAAATTATGTAATGTGTCGGTTAGGACGGTGCAGTTTTACGACACCAAAGGGATACTGCACCCGTCAGAGCTAACCGAAGGCGGCAGACGGATTTATAATGATGACGATTTGCACAAATTCCGGCTTATCTGCACGTTAAAAGCAATCGGGCTTTCGCTCAACTCCATCAAAAGCGTCTTTGAAAGTGAATTATCAGGAAAAATTCTCACAACATTACTTACCGAGCAAGCCAAATTACTTACTGGCGAAATTGACGAGCGGCAGAGGCAACTGGAAATGATAAGCGCCATCAAAGAAACCATTTGCGACAAAGCCATTGACCCGGCAAATACAATCCTTGGCATAGAAGACATTATGGAAAAAAAGAACAAGGTTCGCAGTAAGAAAAAGTTGTACATGATTTATCTTGGGGTGGGGGTCGCGTCAGCTTTAGGGCTTTTGGTGATGGTGTGGCTGGTAATTTCAAAAATATGGTGGGCACTTGCGGTGTATATATCCGCTGCTTTGTTTGGCATATTAGTAAGTGCTCTTCATCTCAAAGACACCATGTTTATTTGCCCCAAATGCGACTCGGTTTTCAAACCATCACTAAGGCAAGCATTCTTTAGTACCGGCAACCATAAAATACGCTGGATGACCTGTACCGAATGCGGACACAAAGACTGGTGCGTCTTGCGTAAGCAAGCCTAGCAAAAACACAAAAATGCGGGTACACAACGTGCGCCCGCATTTTTTTATTGCGCTATTTTTTTGTCGCCGCCAAACGAATAAAGCCGATATATTCGCCCTTATCCATCTTAAAAATGTCAGTTTCGTCTCCCCAATGGTGCAGACCATGTGCAAGCAATACTTCATCAAAGCGCAGCCACAAATCACAGCCGCCCGGAAGGGTATCCGCCGTGTCTATTGACACAAGCCCGTCTTTCTCCCACAAATTCTTCCACCATGACAAGGTCTGCCATGTCCACAATTCGTCGCCCAGAAATTCCTTGATATAATCAGGAATATCACCGGTAACTTCCTTTGCATATCCGGGAACAATCATACCAATTTGGCCGCCAGAACGCAAAAACTTTAGGATATTTTCCAGATATGCTTCGTCCTGCCCAAAATACATATAGGCATCCACACATATGATGGCATCAAAAAAGCCTTCCGCAAAGGGTAATTTACACGCATCGGCCTTTATGGGAATCACCAGATTGTCAACACCATGCTCTTTGGCGTTATTCCATCTGATATCGGCGGTAGCCCACCCTTCCCACTCATCAAAATCCACAGCATATACCTGCACACCAAATTCGCGGGCAAGAAAAACACTGGTTGCCCCTTTTCCGCAAGCCAGGTCAAGAACACACATACCCGGCTTTAAATCAAATGACTGCACCAAAAACTCTGTCAGCCAAAGGGGATGCGGCCCCATTTCGTTTTTTATAATCCACATAGGGTCGTATTTATTCGAGCGCGAAAACCGCTCACTGTAAAAAATATCGGGGTTGATTTTATTATCCAATGCTATTCCTCCTGTTTTTTGCAGAAGATTAATCGCTTCTAACCTCTGCGTTCTCATCAGACCTGTTCGTAAACCTGCTCACATAATTTCTTTGTCGCTCACGGCTCTCAATGCTTTTTTGAGAAAAACACTCAAAAAAGCATCTGCCGCCTTGCCGCTTGAAGAAATTGGTTCGCAGATTATTAGATTGAATGAAGTTTACGAACAGGTCTATTATATCATGAGCAAATCAATAAAGCCATGAACATTTTGTCGTAATTTTTCATGGCACAACCCTTGGAAATCTACAAAATATCTACCAGCCTTTATGTATAATTATGCCAAGAAGGAGTTGCGGCCGATGATCGTCGAAATTTATGCAGATGTGATTTTTTTGATAAATTTCCTGGCAAATGGCACAATTTTGCACATTGCAGGGGTATTGCGCCGCAAACGGGCCAAAATATGGCGCACAGCCCTGGCCGGTGCTGCCACATCCCTGCTTTACACCGCAGCATTGTTCACCCCCATGGCTGGTTGGCTCAATATCTTCACATCCTTCATCATCTTTGCCCCCGGTATCTTTGCGGCCTTTAAAATATCCGGCCCACGGGACTTTGCCTTTACCCTGCTGGCTGCCTATATTAGCGCATTTGCCCTGGGCGGCATAGCCATGGCGGCCATGTACATCTTTGGCATGGGGGCAGCCTGGTCCTGGTCCACATACAACTTCGCCATGGCACATTTTACCCCACAAAACCTAATTGTGGCTGTGGGCACCAGCTTTATTGTACTAAAATTCGTCCAGCACCACATTATGCGAAGAGCCCTGTCAAAACAGGCCTTCTGCCGCTTCAAAATATACCTTCACGATGGTGTGGTAGAGCTTAATGCTCTGGTGGACACAGGCAACAGCCTGATAGACCCCATAAGCCACAACCCGGTGATAATTGCGGAATTTGACAAAATAAAACCCCTGCTACCCGACTCTGTGGTAGACCTGTACCGCAAGGGCAGCCAAGACGACCTGGCGGCCCTGGCGGCCTCCTTTGCCGCCGGAGATTTTACCACCCGCATACGCATGATACCATATTCCGCCATAGGCAAAAGCGGCGTTATTGCGGGCTTTAGGCCCGACCGAATAGAAATAGCCCAAAAAGAAACCCGGGATGTAATAATAGGTATTTGTGATTTTTCTCTGTCCCGGGATGGAGAATATCAGGCACTAATGAACCCGTTGCTGTGCAGCTAAAATTAGGAGGTAGGGAAAATGGTTTTGGGAAAACTGCTGTCGCATATTAAACACACTATCACCAAAATACGCAATTACATCGACACAAAAAATGCCGAAAGCATATATTATATCGGCGGCAGTGACGTGCTTCCCCCGCCCCTTGCGCCGGATGAAGAGGCGGTACTGCTTGCGCGCCTGGGTACCCCCACCGAAGCCCCCGCCAAAACCATCCTAATAGAGCGCAACCTGCGACTGGTGGTATACATAGCCCGCAAATTCGAAAACACCGGCGTTAATGTAGAAGACCTGATCTCCATTGGCACCATTGGCCTCATCAAGGCCATTAACACCTTTAAAACCGACAAAAAAATAAAGCTGGCCACATATGCCAGCCGCTGTATAGAAAACGAAATATTAATGTACCTGCGCCGCAACACCCGCACCAAAAGCGAGGTAAGCATCGACGAGCCCCTAAACGTAGACTGGGACGGCAACGAACTCCTCCTCTCCGACATCCTTGGCACCGACGTAGATGTCATATACCGGGACATAGAAGACGAAGTGGACAAAGAGCTCCTGCGCACCGCTCTAAGCCGCCTTTCCAGTCGCGAAAAACGCATTGTAGAGCTGCGCTTTGGCCTAATAGGCGACAGCGAAGAAATGACCCAAAAAGAAGTGGCCGACCTGCTGGGCATCTCCCAGTCCTACATATCCCGCCTGGAAAAAAAAATTATCTGCCGCCTACGCAAGGAAATAAGCCGCATGGTGTGACGCACCGACTGGAATATAATCGTAGGGGCGGATTCCATATCCGCCCGTCCACATCCTGACCCAAATTCCTCTCATACCACTTTAAAAAATCCTCCACAAGAAAGTACCAGCCAGCCTCTGATGATTGCTCCGTCAATATCGGGTAATGCACCCACATAAGCCTTTCTAAAATATCATCATAAGCAGAATATGCGATGGCGTAGCTAAGAGCCCTCAAATCGCACCACCTGCTAAAGGTAACAGCGTCCCCAATTTTAAGCACAGTTACATTGGCACGCCAAAAAACATGGTTAAGTGCATCCAGCACCCTGTCATTATCTACAGGCACACGGCCAATACCGTCTCCTACCTTTATTTCGCCGTTTCCAAGATATCTACGTTCGATAGTAGCACTCCAAAAATTCTGCCCCATCAAAAAATTCTTGACAATTTCATAATATTCTCTGTTGCGGTTAAATTCTTCCTCAATCCACCCGACATTCGGCTCCGTGAAAAAAGCTTCGCGAACGCGGGTACTTCTCCTCAGCCACGCGTTAGTATTTTCTGCATACACATACCAGCCGTCCCCTAATAGCGGCCCTTTTTCTGCAGGAGAAGACGTTGCCCAAGTCTCGTGCAGCGAACTTCCATCAATTAAATACACAACGCCACGGGAATTATCCACTATTGGCGCAAGCCATCTCATAAAAACAACAGCCCCGTCACGTCTAAACACACGATACCCTTGCCCTATAAGAAAAAGTATCGCCTCTTGCATTTCTCATCGTCTATCGAAGTGATCCAATGGTCCGAAAGCATAGCCGACCCAACTCCCATTCGGTTATCTCTAACACCATCGCGCGACAAGCGAATACTTCCATACCCCTGCCCGACCAAAAAATCCCTAACGATGATAAACTGCTCCTGGTTGTTGTAAAAACTCCTCTCCAACCTGCCAAAGCTAGGCGGCACAAAAAAGCACACAAAAACCACAGCTGTCACAACAACAAAACCCGCCATAAGCAGCATAATTTTACGTCTTCTGCTCAAAATGCCACCTCCTTTGTTGGTTTTGCATCAACGTTTGTCCCAAAAAACCATCACAGCACCCACCAGTAGCCCTAGGCCACCCAACAATGCAAGCACTGCACCGCCAACGGCATATGCTCTTGCGCTGTTTTCAATAATCAACAAAAATTGCGCCGTATCCATGCTGCCAAAATTGGCCCGCACGGCGTTGTTGCCGGCTGTCTGCGCCATGCCGGCAGAATTAAAGACAAGGATGAGGCCCGTGACAAATACGGTCAGCGATACCAGGGCAACAATCGCGCTAAAGGGTGGCTTCCCTTTGATTTCCATAGTTTGTTCCTCCTTTATCCGGGCAATTGTGCGCCAGAAGCCCGGTACAACAATCGCCGTAGGGAGTGCCGTCCTCGGCACTCCCTTTATATTTGTGCGTCGGCAATCTTCCGGCTCTTTACCCGATAATAAAGCATAGCCACGACCATCAAAAGCCCCACAACACCAAGCGATATTAATGTCCAGCCCCATACGACATTTGCAATATATGCATTTTCTATAAATATCGTATCTATTCCTCCACCAAAAGCATTCCCTTCGCGCCGCGCGATATCTGCTGAATTTGAAGTCAAAAACACCCCACCGACAAGTCCGGCCGCAGAAAACAAAGCCACAGGCAAAATTATTTTTAGGTTTTGTGCGGCCCTTTTAAGATTCATTTCCATGTTGCCCCCTCCCTTTGGCGAGCGAAGAGTCGCCCTACGATATTGGCAACATCCGGCTACCTGGTTTCACAAGCGGCACATCGCCTGCGGCACAGATAGGGCATTTATCCGCCTCATATGACGTTGCCACAGTTGTATACGCCGCAGCGGTTTTTGCGCCAAAGTCCAGCGTGCCGCCGGTTCTGTCCACAATTAAGGCCACGCCAACAAGTGTGCCGCCGGATTGCTTCACAATGTCAATAACTTCTTGCACACTGCCGCCGGTGGTTATCACGTCCTCTGCCACAACAACGCGAGCCCCGGCCGGTATCACAAAACCCCGGCGCAGAGCCATTTTGTCATCTTCGCGCTCGGTAAACAGGCATGTAACCCCAAGCTGGCGGGCAAGCTCGTAACCCAAAATAACCGCGCCAACAGCGGGAGCAATAACAATGTCTACGTTGTCATCTTTAAATTGCCCCGCCAGATGCCCCATAATTTCCGCCACATACGCCGGGTTTTGCAATATCCTAGCCTTTTCAAAGTATTTGTCACCATGTCTACCGCTGGTGTACAGAAAATGGCCGGTCATAAGGGTGCCACTGTCTTTTAAGATGGTCTCGATTCTTTCGTTTGTAAGCATAAAAGTCCCTCCATATCATGTTTTGTCCATTATACCCCATTTGCTGTTGACCCGCAAGGGCTTTGGCGGTATAATGGTGGTTGCGATAAATTTTTGGGGGTTATGTAATGCCTAAGAAAAAAACACCGGCAAGAGTTGAATACACAGAGGGGCCGCCTATTGAAAAAGGTATTGTGGAGGCACTGGAAAGCAATTATATGCCATATGCCATGAGCGTTATTGTGTCCCGTGCCATACCGGAGATTGATGGCTTTAAACCCGCCCACCGCAAGCTTTTGTACACCATGTATAAAATGGGCTTGCTGACGGGGGGGCGGATGAAAAGTGCCGACGTGGTGGGCACCACCATGCGCCTTAATCCCCATGGGGAGGGGGCTATTTACGAAACATTGGTGCGCCTGGCGCGGGGCAACGAAAGCTTGTTGCACCCTTTTGTGGACAGCAAGGGCAATTTTGGCAAGGTATACAGCCGCGACATGGCTTATGCTGCCAGCCGCTACACAGAGGTTAAATTAGCCACTATTTGTAATGAAGTTTTTAGGGATATAGACAAAGATACGGTGAAGTTTGTAGAGAATTATAACGGCACCATGACAGAGCCTGTGTTGCTGCCCACAACCTTCCCAAACCTACTGGTTACGCCCAATACCGGCATTGCCGTTGGCATGGCCAGCAATATATGTTCGTTTAATTTAGAGGAAATTTGTCGGGCGGTTATCACGTTGATCAAAAAAGGTAGCGATGCTTTTGACCCCGTTGAGGAGATTGCCGCGCCTGATTTTTCTACCGGTGGCGAATTGTTGTATAACCGGGACGAAATGGCCAAGATTTACGAGACCGGGCGTGGTAGCTTTAAGGTACGGGCCAAGTATCGTTTTGACGCTGCAAATAGCTGTATAGAGGTATACGAAATCCCATACACCACCACTGTTGAGGCCATAATGGACAAGATAACCGCAGGGGTAAAGGCGGGTAAGCTGAAGGAAATTACCGATGTGCGGGACGAAACCGACCTAAAAGGCCTTAAACTGGCCATAGACATAAAAAAATCCGCCGATGCGGATGTGGTGATGCAACGGCTGTATGCTGCAACACCGCTTTTGGACAGCTTTTCTTGTAACTTTAACTTGCTTATTGACGGGCGCCCATACACAATGGGTATCAAAGAAATTTTGGGCCATTGGATTGATTTTCGCAAAAACTGCATCATCGGCCGCCTAAGATATGACCTGGCCAAAAACCATGAAAAACTACACCTTTTGCAAGGTCTGGCCCAAATTTTACTGGATATTGACAAAGCCATTGCCATTATTCGCAATACCGAGGTAGAGCGCGATGTTATACCAAATTTGTGCGCCGGTTTTGCCATTGACACGGTTCAGGCGGAATTTATAGCAGAAATACGTCTGCGCAACCTTAACAAAGAGTATTTGCTAAAGCGCGTGGCGGAGAAAAGAGGCCTAGAGGACGAAATTGCCAATATAGGCGAGATTTTAGGTGACGAACAGAAGGTTTTGAACATCATCGTCACCGAGCAGCGGGAGATTATTAAAAAATACGGCCAAGAGCGCAAAACAGGCATTATCACCGAAGCCGTGGACATGACGCCCCCTGTCGTTCCAGTGGAAAATTATCCCATCACCCTGTATCTTACGCGGGATAATTATTTCAAGAAACTGCATAATATAGGTCTGCGCAACAACCCGGATATTTATGTAAAGGAAAACGACGCCATAATACAACAAGTTGCCGCGCAGAATATCGACGACATACTGTTTTTCTCCAACAAGCGCAATGTATACAGGTTGCAAGCCCACCAAATAGAAGACGTGCGGCCCAGCCAACTGGGGCTGTTTCTTAACAACCTGTTAACCTGCGATGCCGACGAAAAAATCGTATTTATCGCCGCCACCAGCGATTATACCGGCCACCTGCTTTTTGCCTTCGAAAACGGCAAGGCAGCCCTGGTTACGCTGGAAAGCTACCAAACCAAACTTAACCGCAAAAAACAGGTAAGCGCATATTCCGACAAATCTCCCCTGGTTTTTGCCGAACATTTGCTGGAACACAAGGACTATGTAGCCATACGCTCCGACAACCGCGGTTTACTCTTTAATACCGCCTTGTTGCCCACATACTCCGCCAAAAATGCCGGGGGTGTGCAGGTAATGAAGCTGACCAAACGGGCGTGCATGCAACGCATTGTTAATGCCGCCAAATGCGAGGAGAGCATGGAATGGCTGCGATGTGATAAAATACCCCACAGCGGACAAAGCATGGATGACCAGTTGTCTCTTTAGAAAAAATAACTACCCAACCCGCCATAATAATATCAAACGAATTAGGCCGGTGCGCAAGATTTAAAATTCACCTCCAGCCACTCAATGCCCTTTTTATGCAACCGATAGACCTGGGACGAGGAAAAGCACGCCACATCGGCCACCTCTGCCCAGGTCATTTTATGTATGTATCGGCAAAGAAATATGGCGCGTATGCCCTCGTCCGGCAGGGCCGCCACCATTTTGGCCACCCCAGCCGCTTTTGTCTCCATAAATGTCAAATCCCTGGCATATTCCTCCATAAAGCCCTGCGCGCCGTCTTCATGGCGCATGGCCAGGCCCGCCAGCGCCTCTGCCACAGCCCAGGCTTCTTTTTCCATTTCAATGCTGTCTTTCAGCATTTTTTCGATGTTCACAACATTCTCCCCCTTGCCATATTAGCAAATCATATGTTATAATAATTGGCATAAGATTTACTAATATAATTATACGCGGCGACGGCACTGTTGTCAATATGTTTTTCAACATATAGTGGAGGAATTTTTATGAACAGAGTAAGAGACCTGCGAGAAGCACAACAAATGAAGCAAACAGACTTGGCCGCCATATTAAATGTCTCCCAGGCCACTTTGTCTAATTGGGAGCGCGGCGTACACGATCCCGACAACGAATCTCTGGCCCACTTGGCCAAAATTTTTAATTGCAGCATCGACTATTTGTTGATGCAAACAGAGCTGCGTCAGGTTTCGGACATAGAGGTAATTGTTGGCGACGCAACCTTCGCACCATATTTCCGCGTTATGGAAGACGCAAAAAAATCCGGCATATCTCCACGGGACTTGCAGCGCGCCCTGGATTTTTTAACCGGAGCCGAAGAAAGGGACGAAGAATTTGGCGAATAACCTACTTTCCAAGGCCAAATTATATGACAGCATAACAAAAAAGGCCGCCGGTCTGGGCTTTAACGTATATGCCAAAAATTACAAAATAGATGCCAGGCAACTGGCCATGCAAGTTTGTATTAACCCACAGATACACATTATAAGCTTTGATGAGATAAAAATTTGCGGCATATTATATCGGGGCAAATTTTCCACCACCATTGGCCTTAACGCCCGCCGCTCTGCCGCAGGTAAGAATTTTGATTGTATGCATGAAATCATACACTATTGGCTGCACGACCGGCCAACGTTTTATTGCTTGGACGATACCAAAAACCACATAGAATGGCAGGCCAACGAGGGTGCCGCCCAGTTTTTAATGCCTTACCAAAGCTTTATACCTAATTATTGCCACCTACACGATAAATTCTATAGCCATATGTCACCCAAAGCCGCAGGCGATACACTTATAACCACCATGGCCAGAAGTTATGCCGTAGGCGAAATGTCAATAAAATTCCGCATAAATAGCCTAAAGCAAGAAATAGCCCAATACATAAGTGGCACAGCCATCAAAAATATCAAGATAATGCCGCGACTACAAGAATTATGAATTACTTCGACGGTTTTTGCAGATAATATACTCTCAAATATGATTGGGGGTATTTTTTATGAAAAAAATAGCATGGTGGTTGTTGGGTCTGCTGGCTATATTCGCCTTTGGCGGCTGCACGGCCGCAGGCGGCACAGAGGTCCCGCTGGCGGCTTCTTTGGCAGGCGTGATGACAGAAGGTCTGGCCTTGGAAACAACACCCATCGAAAACGCCACCTTCACCACCAAATATAACGAGAAAATAAAAAACCGCACCACAAATGTAAAGTTGGCCGCAAAAACCATAGATGGCATGGTCATCTACCCCGGCGATGTTTTCTCCTTTAACGAAGCCTTGGGCGATACCACCAGTGCCAAGGGCTACAAGCGCGCCAAAATATTCGTAAAAGGCAAGGAAGAGCAAGGTGTAGGCGGCGGCATATGCCAGGTAAGCTCCACCCTCTTTAACGCGGCGGACTTTGCCGGTATGGAAATTATCGAACGCCACGACCACTCCAAAAAAGTTGACTATGTTGAACTTGGACGCGATGCCGCCACATCCTACGGCGGTGTGGACCTAAAATTCCGCAACACCCTGCCCCACTCCGTTATCATTGTGGCTCATGCAGACAATGGCGAACTTACCGTATCATTAGAGACCGTTAGCAACTAGACCCGTTCGGAAACCTTGTTGAACCAATTTTTCCAAACGTAATCTGCGAAGCAGATTTTTGCTGACAGACGAATTTCGGTGGTTTTCCGAAATTCTGTCGAGAAGCAAAAGGAACAGAAAAAATTGAGTGAAACAGTTTCCGAACAGGTCTGCTAGTTACCAAATATAAAACCCCCATATACAAGGCCATAATCGCCTTATATATGGGGGTTCGTTTTGGGGTAATTAAATATTAAAACTCTTTGCTTGCGGCATTCATAGCAGAAGAACGGAAAGTAACTTTTTTGATGGGCATCTTGTCTTTAAGAAGCTCATAGAAAAGCTCGCAAAGGTTCTCGCAGGTAGAAACCTTTTTGGTCACAACTATTCTGTATTCCGGATACGACCAAGCAAGCTCATGATCTATCTTTTTAAGAGGCGCACAATGTTTTGGATCATTGATGATGCCTTCTTTTTCGTAAACCGCAAGCACCGCGTCAAGCAATGGGTCGCCCTCTTGAAACAGGGTTGCGTGATGGAAGTGATCAGCAACCTCCCAGGCTATTTTTACCCCTTCTTTACAGGCATGAGCAAAGCCTGTCACCGGGTCTACTTCGTCCTCAAGCTCAATTGTCAGCAGGCCGGAATGACCATGCAGATGTTTCGCTTCTCTTTCCCAATTCATAAATCTGTGGGCGTATTGAAAATCAAGGTTTATAATGGATCTGTATTTGTTATTTGTCATGATTTCTCTCCTTTTCATGTCGTCAGTAGCCTATTTGCAGTCTTCACAAAGACCACGCAACGTCAACTCAATTTTTTTTATATCCAATTTGTTGAAAGGTGTCAGATTTGCTTTTAAATCAAAACTTGGTATATCAATAAACCCCCTACATTTGTCGCAAAAAAAGTGAAAGTGTTCCTCTTTTTTATGATCAAAATGCATAGCTCCGTCAAAAATCCCAACAGTGCCAATTTCGCCATTTTCTGCAGCGGCGGCAAGGTTTCTGTATACCGTTGCTTTGCTTATTGTCGGATGGGTTTTTATAACTTGCACATACACATCCTCGGCCGTCGGATGGTTTGCAAGACTGTTGATTGCGTCCAGTATAGCCTGGCGCTGGATAGTGTTTCGTTTCAAGGCAATCCCTGTCCCTTTCGTTATTGATATTTTATATTATATGATAATCGTTATCATTTGTCAAGCACTTTTTTAAAAAAGTAAGGTGTGCCATTTTCGACACACCCAATTTATGCGTTTTCATAGCGAGCAAGACTGTAAGCCGGGTTCTGTCGTGGATAATCATCTATCTGGGCCTGCAGTTACCAGCAGGCTCTTGCGGTGCTACGGAAGCGGGACGGGCAGCCCCTTGCGCTTCCTCCCTTGCTCCGGGCGGGGTTTACATGTGCCGCAGCCGTCGCCGGCCGCGCGGTGGGCTCTTACCCCACCTTTCCATCCTTACCAAATATAATTTGGCGGTTTATTTCTGTTGCACTGTCCTTAAGGTCGCCCTCACCGGGGGTTATCCGGCGCCTTGCCCTGCGGAGCCCGGACTTTCCTCACTCCAAACGCCCAAGGGACGCAAGAGCGCGATTATCCGTCTTACTCGCTTGATATTATGATAAATATTTCTCAAATCCGATTTCCTCCAGGCGTTGGGCCTTTTGGATTACGGTTTCTTCCAAATCTTGTGAATATTGCACAATTTTCTGCGCCAAACCAGCATCGGATGTGGCTAATATTTTTGCGGCCAGCAAACCAGCATTGGCGGCACCATTAATGGCCACCGTGGCTACGGGGATGCCCGGTGGCATTTGTACGATAGACAGCAGAGAGTCCCAGCCGCTGAGATTGCTGGACTTCACCGGCACACCAATGACGGGTAGGTGGGTCAGCGACGCCACCATGCCGGGCAAGTGCGCAGAACCGCCCGCACCAGCAATTATCACCCCAAAGCCTTTGCCCGCGGCGTTTTGAGCATATTCGTACATACGCGTGGGCGTGCGGTGAGCAGATACTACGGTCAACTCATATGCCACACCAAAATCGTCTAAAATTTCGGCGGCAGCTTTCATTACCGGCAGGTCAGAATCACTGCCCATAATTATAGCTACTTTTGGTTTACATTCAGTCATTGTTGCCACCACTCTCTTTTGAGATCATTTTCAGGCTATTGCTGGCCAAAACCCCTTTGGCCACAGCATCTTCAAGAGTGTCAGCCACCACGGTTATATGGCCCATCTTGCGCTTGGCGCGGGTTTCTTGTTTGCCGTAAATATGCAGCGTTGCCCCTGGTATAGACAAAACTTCCTCAACACCCTGCACAAAAGCAGGGCCGCTGTGACCGGGTTCTCCCAAAATATTTCTCATAACTGTGGGTTTAAAAAGTGAGGTATCGCCCAAAGGCAAACCGGCAACAGCACGGACGTGATTTTCAAATTGACTAGCGATGCAGCCTTCAATGGAATAATGGCCGGAATTGTGCGGGCGTGGCGCAATCTCGTTTACAGACACACTTTCGTCCTTATGAACAAACATCTCCACACAAAACATGCCCACACCTTCAAAAATCTCCATCACTTGGCGGGCCAAAGCCATGGCCGCATCACGGGTTTTATTACTAATAGTAGCAGGAACACGAGTTTCCTGCAATATTTCGTCCTTGTGGGCATTTTGAGCCACAGGATAAATGGCGATGGTGCCGTCTTTGCCGCGGCAAGCCAAAACAGAAATCTCCATGACAAAATCCACAAATTTTTCAACCATAAGTGGATTTTTTTCTCCATCCAGGGCATTATATGCCTCTTGGGCATGGTCGGCAGAGGCCACATGGAAGTTTCCGCGACCATCATAACCGCCTTTACGGGCTTTCAACATCATGGGGTAGCCGAATTTTTCGCCGGCGGCCACTATGTCAGCCACACTGTTTGCCGCCACAAACTCAGGCGCAGGTGCGCCTTCATCTATCAGACGCTGCTTTTGCGTAAGCTTGTCCTGGATAATTTTAAGGCTGGCGGGGGTTGGATACACCGGCATACCATTCTTTTCTACTTCAAACAAGGCGTCTACATCAATATGTTCAATTTCATAGGTAATTACATCGGAAATTTCGGCAAGTTGTAGTATAGCCTCCCTGTCTTTTAGTCCAGCCACAATATGTTTATCCACCAGGGTGTGGGCGGGGCATTTTGGATCGGGATCAACAATAGCCACATAAAAGCCCATTTTTTTCGCTTCCAAAATCATCATTTTACCCAATTGGCCGCCACCAATTATGCCAATTTTTGTTGAAAGTGCTGAAGACATAATGACCTCCTTTATCTAATCAGAAAAATTAAAGCCCTCCATGGAAGATCCACGAAGGGCAATTGCTATTAAACCACCAAATATTAAAAAACAATATATATGAACATAATGTTTTATACTTTGTGAATTAAAAGCATGGGCGCGGTAGATTAAGCGCGGGATACATTGGCCGCTTGTGGGCCTTTTGCACCGTCAACTACCTCAAATTGAACTTCTTGGCCTTCTTCAAGGGTTTTGTAACCGTCAGAATTAATGGCAGAGAAATGCACAAATACATCATCTTCACCTTCGACGGAAATAAAGCCAAAACCTTTTTCCGAGTTAAACCATTTCACGATACCGTTTTTCATTTGATAGTCCTCCTACATTGCAAAAATTCTCGTGGTTCGCCACGTTACACCAGTAAATACTATCACAAAAAAAAATCTTTGTCAAGAATTTTTTTTAATTTTTAAAATGCACAAAATCCGCCCGTAAAGCGGCCTACATAAAAAGGAAATAAAATCCACCAGCCAGTAGCGCAACAACCGCTATAATTGACAGGCCGGGAAACGCCCAAGTAAAGAGCATGCCCGCTGCCATAGAAAGCATCACAAGGCCGCCCACACGGCGCAATTGGCCGGGTCTGATGGGTTTTCTGCCGTGTCTTTTACTCACATAATCACCCCTTGGCAGTATATTCCAACCTCTGCCAAAAAATGTGTCACGTGGTTTTTGTGCAAATTGCCAAAAGCAGCCCTTCCGCCACTGTTACACTTGCAGTATTTTCAACAAAAATATTGCTGATACCACGAGTAGTACCAATATGCAAAACCTCATCGCGTAACGGATATTTCAAACCGGCCGTAGTAACACCACTAGCCGCAGATGTCAGCGGAATCAATGAAATAGTGTCATAACTCTCTCGGGTAATCTCAGCAACTTCGTGAATTATCATGGCTTTGATAGCAAAATCTACCAACGAAGCCTTCACTTTAGATTTAACAACAGGTATCAACGCATGAATGTTACCCAAAAAATGATCAACGCGGCCACCAAAAGCACCCAAAACAATGATTTCGGCGGGATTTTTGGTCATAGCTAACCCAATTGCCAGTTCCAAATCCGTAGATTCTTTAGCCGCCGGAAATTTCTCAAAAACCACATCCATATCCTGAAAATACGCCAAAACATCGGCATCAATAGAGTCCAAATCCCCCACAATTACATCAGGGCGTATGCCTAAATTCATTCCATGACGGCTACCGCCATCACAAAATATAACAAAATTTGCTGATGCAGCAATATGCCCGGCAAAATCCGCACAGCCCACCTCTCCATTGGCAAAAATAACTATTTTCATTGATATTCCTCAAGAATTTTCATGAAATTTGTCGTGGCAGTGCGAATGTCTTTCTCGCCAAAAATCGCGCTGCCTACCACAACTATATTCACCCCTGCATCCAGCACATCTTTTATATTGGAAAGAGTGATGCCGCCGTCTATTTGTATATCAAGATCAACACCGATACTATTTGCATGATTTCGCAGCTTTTGCACACGGCGCAGGCTCTCTTTAATAAAGTCCTGGCCACCAAAACCTGGGTTTACAGACATTATCAGCACTTGGTCCACATGTGGCACAAATTCATAAACAGTGCGTACCATGGTATTGGGCTTTAAGGTAAGCCCAACCCGCTTGCCCGTCTGCTTTATCAAGTCTATTACCTCTAAAACATCAGCGGCGCTCCAACAAGATTCCACATGAAAGGTGATAATATCCGCCCCGGCCTCCGCAAAACGTTTCACATAGACCTTTGGATTTGATATCATTAAATGGACATCAAAAACTAAATCCGTATTTTTACGCAAAGATGTAATAGCTGGTAAACCTATAGAAATATTTGACACAAAATGCCCATCCATTACATCCAGATGCACCGTGTCTACACCCGCCTGGGTCAGCATTTTTAGCTGGTCGCCAAGCCGTGAAAAATCCGCCGACAATATAGACGGTGTTAGTTTTATCATCTATCTTTTCCTCCAGTTGTAACATACCGTGTGTATCTTTCATACCTATCTTCATCAATATCAATACCTACCATGGCCTTTACAGCACAGTCATGTTCGGTTATGTGGATACAATCTATATAATAACATTCGCCTAAATACGGCACAAACTCCGGGTAACAATATTGCAATTCCTCTTTTTCGATGTGAGCAATAGAAAACGAAGTGAAACCAGGAGAATCGACCACAAAAGTATCCGCCGCCACTTCCAGCAAAGAGGTGTGACGAGTGGTGTGTTTACCCCGCTGTATCTTTTCGCTAAGTTCACCCACAGCAAGAGAATACTGTGGGTAAAGTGCATTTAATATGCTGGACTTACCCACCCCCGACGGCCCCGCCAAAATAGATGTCTTGCCAACCATGGCTTGCCGAAGTTCCTCCAGACCGATATTTTTAGCAGCACTAACGGCAAAAACACGATACTTGGCCATTTCGTAGGACTTTACCACAGCCATATACCCGCCGCTTTCGTCCAATTCTAACTTATTAATACACAAAATTGCCGGCACACCCTGTTTTTCACAATTTATAAGGAAACCGTCCGTTACTTCAAAGCTAATAGGCGGCACAACAGCGCATACCAGCACAACCTGGTCTACATTAGCAACTTTTGGCCGCACAAGCTGGTTTACACGAGGCAAGATCTTTTGCAAATACCCCATCGCTTTGACGGCATCCACCACAGAAATCTCCACAATATCGCCTACCAACGGCGATATGCCCTCTTTGCGAAAAAGCCCACGCGCCTGGCACACAAACAAGCCGTCGGCGGTCATCACATGATAATTACCGCCGACGCCCTTGATAATTCTGCCTTGTATATTAGTTTTATCCACCAAAATGCACCGGCTCTTGCCCCACCTGTATGCCGTCAATAATAATAACAAAATGTACCAACCCCGTACCGCTAACCGTAACAGGCACAGGCAAATCTGCCGATGTTACACTACGCGCAAACACAGGCGTCATCGTGCCGTCAGGCATAATCTGGCTTAGGGTAAGGGTGACAGTTTCACCCTGAGGGATGGAAGGGTTAAGGTTAAGCGTCCGCGTGCCACCCGGCACTTGGGGCGGATCCTCCACAACAGGAGGCTGGGATGTATCCGGCTCTTCAGGTGGATCTTCTACCGGCAGCTCTGGCTCGGGTTCCGGCTCGGGCTCGGGTTCTGGGTCAGGTTCCGGCTCGGGCTCCGGATCAGGTTCCGGTGTCGGAGTAGGCTCCGGCGTTGGCGTTGGCTCCGCACCAGGCGGTTGCAGCGTGCCTGATGACACCACAAAATTGACGATGGTATCGGAAAAAACCTGCGCACCCTCGGCTATGCTTTGGCTTATAACGGTGCCAAGACTATACACCGGGCTCGGCATAGACGTTACTTCGCCAATGGTAAGCCCCGCCCGCAAAATTTCAGAGCGGGCCGCTTGCTCCGTCCTGCCAATAAGCCGCGGCATTTCTATCATAGCAGGCTCATCGCCCAAACTTATCACAATATATATATGGGTGCCGTAGGCAACAAGTTCACCTGCCGCCGGATTTTGCGAAATTATATAGTTGCGAGGTACATCATCACTGGGTATCTCATCTTCTTGATATAGATAAACAGGCAAATCTAATATAATATTAACCGCGTCATCCAGATGCACGCCAACAACATCCGGCACAGCCACCATTCCGGTACCCCGGCTTACAATAACCTCTACCACAGCACCGGTTGCCAAATAACCACCGGGCCTAAAATTGGCCTGGGTTATATATCCTTCATCAAAAACCTCGGAAAATTCCTCATCAACCACTAGCAGTACAAGACCGATGGATTCCATCTCCGCCTTTGCGGCTTCAAGCGCCACGCCTTCAAGCACAGGCACGGCCACCATACCATTGTCGCCATTGCCGGACATAAACACCGAAAGTAGCCACGCCAGCCCCGCAATAACAATTATGGCGGTAGCCACGCCGCCCAATATTATAAACCGCTCCTGCTTTTTGTTGTTAGGCGGTTTTTTCACGGCAGGCGGTCGGCTTGTATCTTTTGCACGCGGCTGGGCGGTTGGGCCTCCCCGCTCATGCACAACACCGGCACCTGCCTGCGTATCTCCTTCGGCGGTACATTCCATAATGGCCCGCTGTATGCTGTTGTACAGCGAATTCGCGCTTTGATACCGCCTAAAAGGCTGTTTGTTTGTAAGACGCAGAATAATTTCCCGCACGCTGGGCAGCACATCCGGGTTTTTCTTGCGTATATTGGGAAAAGGCTCCTCCACATGCAGCATGGCTATTTCGTCGGCGTCGTCACTGTCAAAGGGCAGCTCTCCCGTCATCATTTCGTACATCACAATGCCCAGAGAATATAAGTCGCTGCGAGGGTCAACAGGGTCGCTGCAAGCCACCTCCGGCGAGATATAATGCACACTGCCCATGGTAGAAAACTCGTCATTTTTGCGACGGTTTTCCTGGGAGCGGGCAATGCCAAAATCCGCCACTTTAACAGACCCATTTGGCATACACAATATGTTTTGAGGCTTAACATCCCTATGGATAATGCCATTTTCGTGTGCATGCACAAGGGCGGCGGCAATTTGGCTGGCAACCCCCAGCATGGTTTCGTTGCTAAAGGGTGCTTTCTCGGATATAAGCTCCTTCAGGGTTTTGCCGTGGATATATTCCATGACAATATAGTTGATATCCCCCTCGTTGCCCACATCATACACATTTACAATATTTGGGTGATTAAGGCTGGCAATGGCCCGGGCCTCAATATCAAAACGGTTTACAAAATTCGCATCGCGGATATATTCCTCCCGCAACACCTTAACCGTCACATTGCGCTGCAGTTTTTTATCAATAGCCCGATAGACAAAGGACATGCCCCCTGCCCCTATTTGCTCCACAATTTCATATCTATCCGATATTATTTTTCCAATCTCAATTATCATTCTGCCATCCACCCCGCTACAATCACAGATATATTGTCATCGCCACCGGCTTCAAGAGCCCTGGCTACTAAATTCTCGGCTTTATCGGCCATTGTGTCGGCCGTTTTCATTACATCCAAAATCTCATCATCCGACAGCATATCCGTCAGACCATCAGAACACAAAAGCACATTGTTTATGCCGGCAATGGAGATATATCCCTTGCTAATATCCACATCCCGGTCGGTACCTACGGCTCTTGTAAGCACATTTTTTTCCGGGTGGCTACGGGCTTCGTCTTTGGTAATTTCGCCCTTTTCCACCATATCAGCCACCAGGGAATCATCCCGGGTCAGCTGATGCATTCCGTCGTCACTTATAATATAAATACGGCTGTCCCCCACATGGGTGTAATATAAGTTTTCATCATCAGCGCAGCAGGCAGTAAGTGTAGTACCCATGCCGGAAAAACTGGCAACCTGCCGGGCACCTTCATAAATACGCCCATTAGCAAAAGCCAGCCCATCGGTCAAAAGATCCTGCACCAGCACAAAATCGGTATTTTCTGCAAAAAATTCGCAAAAAGCCAAGACCGCCTGGCCACTTGCCACTTCTCCCGCATTATGGCCGCCCATACCATCAGCCACCACAAAAAGATTGGACAAAGCACCCAACCCATCATTGTTTACATAAATTGCATCCTCATTGTTGGCCCTAATCTTGCCAACATCGCTTTTTCCATAGCCTATCACATTATAACCTCATTTGTGTGTCTGTTTACAGGGCGGCACCACCGACCCCATTACGCATTATGCTCATTACGCAACTGCCCGCACGCCGCTGATATATCACTACCAAGCCCCCTGCGCACAGTTGCCTCCACACCACTTTTCTCCAGCACCCCAGCAAAAGCTTTAATCACCGCGTCACTACTTCTGCTAAGCCCTTTTTCGGCAACCTTGTTGGCCGGAATAAGATTAACATGGCTTTTCATACCCGCAAGCCGCTTTGCCAACTCTTTGGCATTGCCCTCGCTGTCATTTACGCCGCTAATCATAATATATTCAAAACTAATACGGCGCAAGGCACTTTCATATGCCCTACACGCCTCCAAAAGCTCATCAATACCATATGTGCGGGCAATGGGCATAAGCTGACGGCGTATTTGGTCATTTGGAGCGTTCAACGAAACAGCCAGCGTTATTTGCAAATTCTCTTCCATCAAATCATAAATCCTTGGCACAATACCACATGTAGACAGGGTTATGCGCCGTTGCCCCACACCTGCGCCCCGTTCATCACCTATCAGGCGTATAAACCGCATCACATTGTCATAATTATCCAGCGGCTCTCCGCTGCCCATTATAACAATATTACCTATGCGCCCGCCGACATCACGGCTTGCGGCATAATATTGGGCGGCAATTTCCCCGGCAGTAAGGTTGCGCTGCAACCCACCAATGCCGGTTGCACAAAAAGCACAACCCATGCGGCACCCCGCCTGGGTGGATACACAAAGGCTTTGGCCGTGTTTGTATGTCATTAACACAGTCTCTGCATACACCTTCGCATTGTCCATTATACCATTTTTATGCAGTTGCATCAAGTATTTTCTTGTGCCGCCATCTGTAGACTTTTGTACTCGCACACATGCAGCGGTAGGTATTTCAGCAATTTGCCCAATTTTTCGCCGCAATTCTGCCGATAAATTGGTCATTTCGTCAATATTTTCAGCCCATTTACCATGTATCCACTCAAAAATCTGCCTGGCACGATATGGTTTTTCGCCCATATCTCCCACAAATTGCTGAAGTTCGTCAAAACTCGCGCTACGTATATCAAATTTCTCCATAATCTATCCCACTCTCTCAAAAATAGCAATAAAAAACCCATCCGTGCCAAAATATTGCGGCAAAATTTGTATATATCCATCCTGCGCTGTGGCAAACTCTGCCACAGCAGGCACCCGGTCGCTAAAATCCGCCGCCGCAAAAGGAAAAGTAGCCAAAAACCAATCCCTCATATCCTCATTTTCCGCCCGGCTTATGGTGCATGTGGCATAAAGCAGCCTGCCGCCGGGCCGCACATATTGCCAGCTTGCCGCCAAAATTCGCCGCTGCAAATCAGCAAGTTCGGCCACACTCCCCTGCCCCTTACGCAGCTTAATATCCGGACGCCGCCGCAAGGTCCCAAGACCACTGCACGGCGCGTCTACAATAAGCAAATCCGCCGTTGCCCGCATATTTTCGTCGAATATTGTCGCGTCATCATACCCGGCCGTAATGCCCTTCAAACCCAGCCTTTCAGCTCCGCGGCGTATCATCTCAACTTTGTGCTCATGTATATCCCCAGCCAAAATTTCTGCTCCCGGCGCAATATACGCCGCCGCAAAAGTTTTACCTCCAGGTGCAGCACACAGATCTATAATTCGTTCGACATCAGGGGTCACAGCCGCCTGTACAGCCAGCATCGCCGCCTCGTCCATCACATGATACAACCCACCAGCAAAAGACGGCAAAACCGAAATATCAGAAGTTTTTGACACAGTTAGCGCATTTTTGGCAAGTCTGCCATCAGATACTTCCACACCCTCTGCTGCCAGCATTTCTCGCAGCTTCTCCACGGTAGTTTTGCCGGTATTTACACACAAACTAACAGACGGCGGCCGACAAACTTCCGCAAGCAAAGCATCAGCATCCGCCAAGCCCAATTGCTCCACAAAATGTTCTGCAATCCACCGTTGGCAGGAATATTTAATCCGCAAATGCTCCACCGGGTCGGCTTCATAACTCGGCAAAATAATATTCTCTAAATTACGGGCAATATTGCGTAAGAGCCCATTAACAAAACCGGACAACTTAGCAAAGCCCATTTTCTTAGCCAAATCCGTGGCTTCGTTACACACGGCAAAAACCGGCACCTTGTCCATAAATTTCATTTGATACACCGACACCCGCAAAATACCTAAAATGGCGGGTTTCATCCGCATTGTAGGTGTGTTGGAATATGCATCAATAATATAATCCAATTGTATCAAATTCCTGATGCATCCGGAAATAATTTCCGTCACAAATGCCTTGTCAAGGCGGCTCAAACCCTCTTCCCGCCCCAAAATACGCCGCAACGCCACATTGCCGTATGCATCGCCGCCCAAAATCTCCATCAAGCCTCGCACGGCAATCTCCCGCTGGCTGCGCATGGTCATTCCTCCGTTTCTAATTAACATCTTATAGGAAAATTGTGCAAAAGTCAACTTGCAACCGGCAAAAAAATGTGCTAAGATAGATGGATTAGGAGGGCTTACAATGATACGTAGCATGACAGGTTATGGCAAAGGCGAAAACCAAGCAGACGGCCGTAAATTCGGTGTAGAAATAAAAGCCGTCAACAACAAGTTCAGCGAATATCACATACGCCTGCCCCGTTTTTTTAATCCCTTGGAGGAAAGGCTGCGCAAACTGCTCTCCGCCCACATTTTCCGAGGTCGCGTGGATGTTAGCGTTAACTTCAGTTCTGACGCCGCCCGGGACGCCAAAATAGTCTATAACCAGGCCCTGGCTCAGGCTTATCACGGCATTTTGGGCCAAATATCCGAAAAATTCGCCCTGGCCCCCGATGATTCAAAAAAACTGGAGCTTATCGCCCGTTTTCCCGATGTTGTGGAAATTGAGCGGGAACTTGGCGAAAACGCCCTGGAGGAGCTGTGGAGCGAGCTTTCTGCCGCTGCAAACCAGGCCATAGACAACTTTTTGACCATGCGCCAGCGTGAAGGGGCAGCTCTTTGCGCCGATATCCGCGACAAAGGCCGCAAAATAGAGGGTTTGCTAACCATAATCGAAGAAAAAGCCCCATTGGTTGTAGAGCACTACCGCGAAAAGCTGAAAAAACGCATGGAAGAGGCCCTGGGCAGCATAGCCGTTGACGAAGCCCGCTTTCTTAACGAAATAGCCCATTTCTCCGATAAATCAGCCATTGATGAAGAAATAACCCGCCTTAAAAGCCATATATCCCAGCTTTACCAAATATTAGACGAAGGCGGCACCATAGGCCGCAAGCTGGATTTTTTGGCCCAAGAAATGGCCAGAGAAGCCAACACCATCGGCTCCAAAGCCAATTCTGTTAATATTTCCAAAGTCGTCATAGAATTAAAAGGCGACATCGAAAAAATCCGCGAACAGGTGCAGAATATTGAATAAGGCCGACAAAATGCTCACACTATATTTTTCCGGCACAGGCAACACAGCCTACGTGGCCAAAATGTTAAGCCAAAAAATGGGCGCAAAATGCTTGTCCATAGAGAGCGACGCGGATTTTGCAACAGAAATATCAGCCCACGACACCATAGCCGTGTGCTACCCTATTTACGGCTCCCGCGTGCCCCTTATCATGCGCCAATTCGCCGCCCGCCACACTTCGGCACTGGCCGGCAAAAAGCTGGTCATTTTGGTGACACAGGTGGCATTTTCCGGTGACGGGGCCAGGGCTTTCACCTGCCTTTTCCCCAAGGGCCATTTCGACGTAATTTACGCTGACCACTTCGCCATGCCCAACAATGTCAGCAATTTTGCTCTTCTCTTCCCGGTTAGCAGTAAAAAAATCGCAAGGTATATAAATAGAGCGGAAAACAAAGCAAATCGCATACACCTTGACATTAGCAAAGGCATCATAAAGCGCCGCGGCTTCTCCGTGTTTGCCAGGTTTTTAGGCGGCATACAGGGCAAGCCATGGCCTGCGATAGAAAAACGCGCGCAAAAGCGTCTGAAAATACATGAAAACTGCACCACCTGTGGCCTGTGCATCGCCGCGTGCCCCATGAAAAATCTGGAAATATCAAGCGGCACACTGATACATAAAAACAACTGCACCCTATGTTATCGTTGCGTAAACCTGTGCCCACATCGGGCTATATCGGTCTTTTTAAAAAGCAAACCAAAATGGCAATACAAAGGAATAAACCATAACTTATAGTATCTATCAAGGACGGTGTGGCAACAATGGAAGAAGGAATGCTGCTCATCATATCCGGTCCATCCGGGTCCGGCAAGGGCACTGTTACCAAAAAACTACTCCCCAGCCAGGGTTATGCCCTATCTATCTCTATGACAACACGACAAAAACGGCCTGAAGAGCGCAACGGCACGGATTATTTTTTCTGCACTCCAGAGGAATTTCACACAGTGCGTGATGCTGATGGTCTGCTAGAACATGCCACTTTTAGCGGCAATTATTACGGCACACCAGTGTCTTACGTAAACCAACAAATAAACGAAGGGCGTACGGTTGTGCTGGAAATTGACGTCATCGGGGCCCTGCAAGTTAAAAGCAAATATCCCGAAGCCGTGCTGGTTTTCCTTATGCCGCCTACTTTTAGGGAGCTGCGCCACAGGCTGGAATGCCGCGGTACCGAAGACGAAGACGAAATAGAGCGGCGCTTTCGCCGGGCCTGGGATGAGGTGGCCATGCTGCCAAAATATGATTATTTGGTAATAAATGATGCTATAGACCAGGCCGTAGAGGATATTAATCTCATCGTATCAGCAGAGCGTCTTAAACCCCGCCGCAGCAGCGGAAAAATCAACCATTTTCATGATAATATTAACGGAATGTAGTGGCGCGTTATGCGCCTGCCTAAAAAAGGAGAAATTATATGTTAAACCCATCTTACTCAAGCCTTATCAGCATCCTCAACCAAGACGCCAATGCCGACCAACGCATCACCAGCCGGTACAGTATTGTTATTGCCGCCGCAAAACGCGCCCGCCAAATTGTGGCCGGTGCCGAATATCAGTCTCTGGGCGTCAATAGCGACAAAGCCGTATCCATCGCCATTAACGAGATCCAACACGGCCATGTAAAAATTGTGCCAGGCTCTGTGGAGGCCTGGAATTTGGCCAATGTAGAACAAATACCCCAAAACATGCCCGTGGTTATTGACGATGGTTTTGTGTCAGAAGACACAGCCAGCAATTACGATAATGACGACGAGGATGCCGCTGTGGATTATGACCAAGATGGTGATTGGGACGAAGACAACGAAGATTCGGAAGACGATGATGAGGATGACAACGAGGACGAGTAATGGGTAAGTATGCCGAAATAATTATAGCCTCTACTGCCAAAGATTTGGATAAACCCTTTTATTACGCCGTCGGTGAGGATTTGCAAGGCAAGCTCGCGCCGGGGCATCGGGTTTTGGTGCCCTTTGGCAAATCGCGTCAAGTAGAAGGTTATGTGGTAGATTTTACCGACACTATCAGCTTTGACCCCGCAAAAATCAAAGAAATCAGCGATGTGTTGGAAACTTTTCCTATATTTTCACCCCACATGTTGGAGCTAGCCCGGTGGATGGCCACAAAGTATTCCACACCACTGGCTGTATGCCTTAAAGCCATCATGCCCGCAGGTATCGGCATGAAAAACGACTATATAGCCGAAATTGTTCCAGAAAGTGACGCAACTGTGCGTGGTAAACAACGCCAGGTATTGGACTATTTGACCGAACATGGAGCCGTAAGTCAGCGGGAACTTACCGAAAATTTCGGCAAAACCGTAGCAGTGGCCATAAAAGCACTGGCGGACAAAAATATCATCAAAATCCGCCACATCTATGATGCTAAAGACTACACATCCCGCATAAACACGGCGTTTCTTAATGACGATGCCCTTGATTTTGAAGACAGCTTTGCCGCCGCCTTAGAGAAAGGCGACAAGCAAGCGGCAGTGCTGGAAATGCTGCTGGAAGCCAAAAGTCTGCCCGTGGCTGATATTCAGTTGCGCTTAGGCATATCCCCCTCCCCTATCAAATCTCTCGAAACCAAGGGTTTGTTGCGCCTGGAAAAATTGGAGATACGACGGGAAATACTTACAGATGTGGCACCTCAAGAGCCCTCTGAATTAATTCTAACAGACGAACAGCAGGCAGCAATAGAGCATCTGCAAGCCGCAGTCGCCACCAAAACACCACAGCCAGTATTAATTCACGGTGCTACGGGCAGCGGCAAAACCGAAATATACATGCGAGCTATACAACAAGTGCTAAACACCGGAAAACAAGCAATAATGCTGGTTCCGGAGATTTCTCTCACGCCCCAGGCCGTGGCCGCTTTTACAGCCCGCTTCGGCCGCGCCGTCACCGTCACCCACAGCCGCCTGTCCCTGGGCGAACGCTACGACCAGTGGAAGCGAGCCAAGGACAACCAGGTGCAAGTGATAATTGGCCCGCGCAGTGCCATTTTCACGCCCTTTGCCCGCCTGGGCATCATCATCATTGACGAAGAACACGAAAACACATATAAATCCGAAACAGCTCCAAAATATGATACAAAAGCCGTGGCCGCAAAGCTAGCGGAGCTTACCGGGGCGGCATTGGTGCTGGGTACCGCCACCCCAAATGTCTCTACATTTCATCAGACAGAAAGCGGGCAACTTAGCCTCATCACCCTTAAAAACCGCGTAAACAAACGCTTTGCAGATATGGAAATTGCCGACATGCGGGCGGAACTTGCCGCCGGCAACAAAACCATGTTTTCTGCCGCCCTGCACCATGGCATTGCCGAAAATCTAGCCGCAGGCCAACAAACCATCCTATTTTTAAACCGCCGGGGCCATTCAACTTTTGTGTCTTGCCGCTCCTGCGGTCATGTGCTTAAATGCACTGATTGTAATGTTAATTACACATACCATATGTACAATCAACGCATAGTGTGCCACTATTGCGCCGCTGGAGCCAAAATGCCAAAAAACTGCCCCACCTGCGGCTCCATCTACATAAAATACTTCGGTGTTGGCACCCAAAAAATCGAAGAATATCTGGCCCAAACCTTCCCAACAGCCCGCGTGCTGCGTATGGATTTGGACACAACCACCACAAAAAACAGTCATTCCCGTATTATTCAGGCCTTTGCCGATGGCCAGGCCGATATTCTTGTAGGTACCCAAATGATAGCCAAGGGCCTCAATTTTCCCGATGTATCATTAGTAGGCATCGTGGCGGCGGATATGGCCCTCAACAATGGCGATTACCGCGCCGCAGAGACCGCCTATCAGCTCATCACCCAGGTTTCCGGCCGCGCAGGCCGTGGCACCATTCCCGGCCGGGTTATCATCCAAACTTATAATCCCGACCATTACAGCATAAAATATGCTGTGGACAACGATTATACCGCCTTTTACCGTCACGAAATTGAAATACGCCGCCAGATGAATTATCCGCCTTTTTCCCACATTTTTATGTTGCTTTTTACCGGCTTGGACGAGCGCCGTGTCATCGAAACTTTACATCGCCTGACGGATATTATGGCCCAAGCCAACCGCAAGGGCCTTTGCGAAATGCTAGGGCCCGCGCCGGCGATTATCTCAAAAATACGACAAAATTATCGCTGGAAATTGCTAGTAAAATGCCATGATGAGGATATTTTGAAGCAATTTGTGTTTTATTGCTTGGACAAACTGGAAAAAACCGAGGACACCCAGGGTATCACCATGCACCTCACCCTGGATCCCGCTTATATAGTATAGGAGATGACAACATGGCCTTACGCGAAATACGTACCATCGGTGACGAAATTCTACACAAAGCATCAAAACCTGTGGAAGAAATAACCGACAAAACACGCCAACTGCTGGATGATATGCTGCAAACCATGCACCATGTGGGCGGCATCGGTCTGGCGGCGGTACAGGTGGGCGTGCTGCGCCGCATCCTCGTCATAGACACCGGCGAGGAAGATTTTACCCCTATCGAAGCCATCAACCCCCAAGTTATACACAACGAGGGCAATCAGACAGACTGGGAGGGTTGCTTGTCCATCCCCGACCAGCGCGGCTTGGTAGATCGTCCTATGGTGACGGTGATTAAAGCCCAAAACCGCCATGGCGAAGAATTTGAACTGCGTGCCGAAGGCCGTCTGGCCGTGGTGCTAAATCACGAACTTGACCATCTTGACGGCGTGTTGTATATCGACAAAGCCACAGAAATTAACGACCTTGACGATGACGAGGATTGATACTATGCGAATTGTTTTTATGGGCACGCCAGAATTTGCCTTGGTATGCCTAAAAGCCCTAACAGCCAGCCACCACCACGTGGCCGCCGTCATAACCCAACCTGATAGATCCAGCGGCCGCGGCAAAAAGCTGGTTTTTTCCCCGGTTAAAGAATTTGCTTTAACAGCAGACATGCCACTGCTTCAGCCGGAAAAAATCAAAACCGCCGCCGCCATAACTCAACTTGAAGAACTGTCCGCCGACATCTTCGTGGTGGCCGCTTACGGCCAAATTCTATCAGAACGCATCCTAAACATGCCCAAATACGGTGCCATCAATGTCCACGCTTCTCTCTTGCCTAAATATCGGGGTGCATCGCCCATACAGCAGGCCATTGTTGAAGGTGAGGCCGTTACGGGCATCACCATAATGCAGATGGACAAAGGGCTGGACACCGGCAACATGCTGCTAAAGCGCGAAGTACCCATCACCCACCATGACACCGGTGGCACCCTCCACGATAAACTATGTGATGCCGCCCCCGCAGCACTTTTGGAAGCCTTAGAACTTATCGAAAACGGCCAAGTTACAGCCACACCTCAAGACAACAACCTGGCCACGTACGCGCCATTAATCACCAAAGACATGACTCGCATAGACTGGCACAAATCCCCCACACAAATTGTCAACCTAATCCGCGCATACAACCCCTTCCCCGCCGCTTTCACCGTACTGGGCGACCATTCTGTCAAAATATGGCAGGCAGAAGTTGCAAATATCACACACAGCACCAACCCCGGCAAAATTATAAAAACCTGCCCCAAAGACGGCATTTTTGTAGCGGCAAAAAATGGTGCTGTACGTATTGCAGAACTTACACCTTCCGGCGGCAAAAAAATGACTGCAGCGGATTATATAAAGGGCCGCAGCATAACGTAAAGGCAGCATTTTAACAAGGAGGTATTTGTAAGTGAACATTGAAATTCGGAAACTTACGCCCGACTTAGCGGAGGAATATGCACATTTTTTTGATGAAACACCTCACGATGTCAACATAGACGAACGCAAATGCTACTGTGTAACTTGGCGCAGTGATGCTGCTTACGCGGACAATAGCGACCACTGGTTTCCCTCACGGGAAGAAAGAAGGAAGCGTGCCATCCAATTTATTAAATCGGGCAGCCTGCAAGGCTACCTTGCTTATCACAATAACAAGATAGTAGGATGGTGTAACGCAAATGCAGATTGCCAAGGCTGTGTCGATTATTTGCGTGAATATTGGCCCATCGAAGAATACCGCACAGACATTAAAGTAAAATCTATATTTTGTTTTGTAATCGCACCGGATATGCAAAGAAAAGGCATAGCCACACAGCTGGTGGAGCACATTTGCAAAGATGCCGCAAATGACGGTTTCGATTTTGTCGAGGCTTATCCCAGCATAAAACCCACTGACGCAACACATCACTATGTTGGCTTTTTAGAAATGTATGAAAAATGCGGCTTTACCATACAAGCAGAAAAAGGCGGCAAGGTGGTTATGCGCAAGGAATTAAACAGCAATAAATAAAAAACGTGCTATTATTAAGGAGGTATATTATGTTTTTTGATACTTGGGGACTTTTCCTGCTGCTCCCCGCCATGCTTCTCGCCCTTTACGCCCAGGCTCGCGTCTCCAGCGCCATGTCCCGTTTTTCTCACATGGCCACCCGCAAAGATATGCGCGGTGCAGACGTAGCCGCGGCCATTCTAGCCTACAACCGCATTGATGATGTGGAAATAGAACGACTTAACGCCCCCGGCGGCGATCATTATGACCCCGCCAGCAAAACCATTCGCCTGT
Organism: Defluviitaleaceae bacterium; assembly: GCA_009785595.1. GTDB lineage: Bacteria > Bacillota > Clostridia > Lachnospirales > WRAX01 > WQVZ01. The sequence continues at coordinate 32,559 of WQVZ01000009.1, forward strand.
CCGCCCATGTGTACGATTCCTCATCAGTGACAGCGGTAGCCGTGGCAGCCCACGAAGCCGGCCACGCCATCCAACACAGCGAATCCTACACACCCCTGGCCCTGCGCAACGGCATCTTCCCCGTAGTGCGCCTTACTTCCGGCGCAGCCTTCCCCCTCATTATCATCGGCTTTCTCCTGGGTGCCGGCAGCCAGTTCGCCACCATCCTCATCGACGTAGGCATCATTTTCTTTGCCGCCACCGTCGTCTTCCACCTCATCACCCTGCCAGTGGAATACAATGCCTCCAGCCGGGCTCGCGAGGCTCTAGAAATAGGCAGCTACCTGGATGATGACGAGCTACAAGGTGCACGCAAAGTGCTAGGCGCAGCCGCCATGACCTATGTAGCGGCGGCGGCGGTATCCATCGCCCACCTTCTGCGTTTTATGCTAATGCGCAGGCGTTAATCCACATTGTGTTTGTACGGGCGGCATTCTGCCGCCTTTTTTTGTTTCGCCTATATCTACACCGTATATTTCAGAAGGCCTGATAGAGAATCCAAGCTTTTCATAAAATCCGTCTTTACCTATTGCCGAGAACAATCCCACTGTCACGGTGGTGTTTGGTAAGCTGGAGCTTTCTATATGCCTGGTCAAATATTCCATTATCAATTTTCCAATGCCTTGGCCTTGGTACGCGGGATTTATGAAAGGGTCTTGTATATACCAATACATATTGCCATCACCAATAAGCCTACCCATCCCAATTGGCTGTTCGCCGCGCCTAACGAGCACGTTGTGTAGGCCGGCTTTTAAAGCTCTATCTATTTGGGCCAGCGGCAAGGGCTTGCGTCCGGTTGATTGCTCTATCCGTTCATCAATTGATTCACAATCCATCATTGTCTGTGTATATAGTCGCCTCTCACCGCAAATCCATCCCGTCTGTCTCCGTAAACTCAAACACCCAATTGCCATCAGCACCCTTCGCACTCACGCCTTCAACAACGGTTTCGCCAACAAGCTCAAACCCCATAGACTCATACAACTCCATGGCCCCTTTATTCCACCGCGTAACGGTTAGCTTTATAGGATGCTCACCGCGCTTTTGCAAATGACTGATAGCAAACCCCATAATCTTGCGGCCATAACCCTGCCGCTGATACTTTAAATTAACCGCCACATTGCCAATTTGATTACCGCTGCACGTTGCGGAGCAAATAATTTCTTCATCGCCCAACAGCAAGAAAATATCGTCTTTTTGCTTAATCACTTCTTCAAGTCCGCCGCAATAATCCCCATAAGGCCTAATATTTAATTCTTTACGCATTTCATAATAACAATCGTTTATTAATTCTTTATACTTACCATAATATTTTTCTTCAAACAAAACAGGCGACAAATCAGATTTCATCGCGCCGCCCTTATACTCCATTGTACACATATTAAACTTTGCTATTTGCTTATCGCTCATCGCTTTCACAATCATTCCCTATGTTTTATCCAACGCCCCATCAATCCCCTGCAATCCCAAAATCCTTTTTCCCGCCAGGCTAACATAATCCTCGCCGCATACAACCACATGGTCCAAAACAACAATCTCCAGCCCATCCAGCAGATTTATAATATGTGATGTAGCATCAATATCCGCCGCAGATATGCTCTTGCTGCCGCTGGGATGGTTGTGCGTCAGCACAACATAGCTGGCGTTTTGATAAATAGCCCGGCGCACAATCTCCTTAGGGTACAGTTCTACGCGGTCTATAGTGCCTTTAGCCAGCAGTTCAGTAGATATCAACCTAAACCTATTGTCCAAAAATATCAGATAAAAACACTCTATGGTTTCGCCAATAAACAGAGCCTTGGCATACTCTCCCAAATCCCGCGTATTAGCAAAAACGGTGCGTTTGCCCCATTTTGACTGACTGTACCTCCGCGCCAGGGGCGCAACCATAGACAGCAGCACCGCCGTGTTTTCCGTCAGGCCGCAACGCTTTTGTATTTCGGCGGGGCCGGCCTCAAAAAGGCCGTGCAAACTGCCAAATTCCGACAAAATCTTATGGGCCATTTTGTTGGTGTCCTGGCGAGGTATGGCGTAATACAGCAGCATCTCCAAAACCTCGTGGTCAGCCATGGCATCCAGCCCGGCACGCATATACCGGGCGCGCATCCGCTCCCTATGCTTTCCGTGGGGATGTGGCTTTTTCTTGTCACTCATATGCATTTACCTAATTCCAGTCAGTGTTTTCAAGCTTTTCAGTTCCACATCAACATTTTTCGACAAAAACAGCCCGGCGGCGGCATACAATTGACTCGCAACACCCTCCGAGACCTTAAAAGCAAACATTCTTTTTACATCCGCATCTAATATGTATTGTAACGCCAAAACAGCCTGGGCAGATAACCCTATATGCTGCGGCGTGACTTTTCCCGGACTGGTGGCGCAAACATCGCAAAACAATCCTTCATCATAAAACCAGCAATCTTCAATCAGTTCGCCCTCACAAGCAGCGCACATGTTTACAATGGGTGCCAAGCCCTCTTTTTGCAAAAACTTAAAAACAAATCCTGCAAATATCAAGTTTGCAGGCAGGCGTCCATGTTCCATTTCCGCAAAGGCCCGCAACAAAATCTGCAAAGCTTCCCCGGTTTCCATGCCGGTTAAAAGCATTTTGTCGGCCAGCTCTAAAAAGCAGCAGCAAAAGCAGTATTTATCATAATCATCGGCAATTTTACCAAAGGTATGTATGGGCAGCACCTGGTTTAAGCTTAAAAAACTGCCGCCATCAAAAATAACAAACTCATTGTAGCAAAATAAGCTCGTAGCCAGCTTGCTGCCCACCCGCTGAGACCCCCTGGCAAACGCGCTTATTTTTCCATGGCGCCGGGTCAACAACACCAACTTTTTGTTGCTTTCTCCCGCCGCATATTCCCGCAAAACCACGCCAAAATCCTTAATTATCGCCATTGGCTACGTGGGCCGTCCTTTCCGTCATCACCTTTCACCTGCTCTTGCCTGGCCATGTTTTTATAGGCAAGATAGGCGTTTATATTGCCTGTGTGCGAAAACAAATTCCAAAATTCTTCATACATAACTTCGTCCCCCTCTCATGTACCATTAGTTTATCAAAGGGACACTTATATATGCGCGAAAATTGCTGGAAATTGCCCTAAGTTTCATTCCGAAACCCAAAATTCTTGATAAAATAATCACTGTCCCGCCAGTTTTCCTTTATTTTCACCCATATTTGCAGGTTTATTTTTTCTTCATAAATCCGCTCAATATCCTGACGAGCCCGAGTTGCAATTTGCTTTAACATGGCCCCCTGCTTACCGATAATCATGCCCTTATGAGATGCTTTGTCGCAGTAAATATTGGCCTCGATGTCGAGAATAGGCTTGTCCGGCCGCACTTTCATGGACATTATCTCCACGTTTATGCCGTGAGGTATCTCTTCTTGCAGAAGATACAGGGCTTTTTCCCTAATCATTTCGGCCACCAAAAAAGCATCGCTGGCGTCCGTCACCATGCCCTCAGGGAAGTACCGCGGGCCAATGGGCAGGTACTTCGTAATGGCCTCACGCAACACCATCAGATTGTCGCCCTTTAAAGCAGATATGGGCACAATCTCGTCAAAGTTGCAAAGCTCCTTGTAGGCGTCCATCATGGGCAATATCTCGCCCCGGTCAATGGTGTCAATTTTGTTTATCACCAGGATTTTTTTAGCAGATGTGCCACTTTTCGACAGTTTACTGACAATTTCCATATCCATTTTGTGGATATATCCCCCATCCCTTGCCGCTGTAACCAACAGTATTATATCTGCGTCAGCCACAGAATTCTCCGCCAACTTAACCATATTTTCCCCCAGTTTGGTTTTTGCCGCATGTATACCGGGTGTGTCAACAAAAACTATCTGGCTTTCAGAATTGCTGATAATACCCCTAATATTATTTCTGGTAGTTTGGGGTTTGCTGGTTATTATGGCAACTTTTTCACCTAAAAATGAGTTTAACAGGGTAGATTTGCCTACGTTGGGCCGCCCCATTATTGTTACAAAACCCGATCTAAAATCATTGTTCAATATCATCATCCTCGCCATCATCAAAAGTAGGTTGGTTGTGGGTGACAGAAATCCATGTCCTACCAGGGTTTAGCCTTAGCGGTTGGCCATTTTCGTCATACCATCTGGTTGGCTCGTTAGGGCTATCCTTAACCCATTGTATCCGCGAATATGTGCCTCGTGTGACCAAATATCCATAACCACTTCCCACCAAATCCACATTGCGCCGCCCTGCCGCATCGCCGGGAATATGGGCAATATTGGTTATTTGTACAATCACATTGGTTACGGCTACCTGTTGGTCTATACCAGCATCCATTTGCGGCCCACCAAATATATACTTATAGTATAAATTATCTTCGGGATTATATTCAAACACAGAAACATGCTGCCCCCAAAAGTGTATGTTTATCGTGTTTGCGATATTTTCCGGCCGGGGTGCCGTGGGTTCTTCAAAAAATTCAAACATGCCAAGATAATCCGGGGCCACCATGTCCAAATTTAGCTGTTCTGCTACATTCATAAGCCTTTCCGCC
>WQVZ01000010.1 GCA_009785595.1 Defluviitaleaceae bacterium
ACGCCCTATATGCCAAAATCCAGCAGGGCCGCCGCCGCTATGTCGGTGTTTTCGCTGGCCACTTCTATTTTTCCTTCAAACCATCGCATATTTTATCCTTTGCTCCCCATAAATTTTGTGCAAATATATCCCGCCGCCGCAAAAACCAACAGCAGCACGGCGTTGAGAATTAAGGTGGGGCTAAGATGGGCAAATTGGTCCGCCACGCCAAAATTAAACAGTGTAACCACGGCACCCAGTACCAGGCCCAGCACCACAAAATATACCTTTGTTTCAAATCGTTCGATTAGATAGCCGATAATTTTAGCCGCCGCCGCAAGGCCGATAAGAGCCCCAACAAAGAACGTAAGCACAATGGCTCCGGATTCCAGGCCCAGGCCCACGGCACCTTCTTCGCCCCGGATAATCATAACGGCAACATCGGCAAAGTTGCCCACGGCGTTGTACACTGTGCCGTATTGCCCCAGCAATATTAACATCAGCGCGCCGCTGACGCCGGGTATGGCCAGCAAAAAGCAGGAAATTATGCCGGCGGTTAGTATGGCAATAAAATTCCCGGGGCTTTGTATGGCATAAATAGCCACAACTTCATCGGATGACGCCATAAAGCTAAGGGCCACAATAACCGCAAAACCCACAACAGCAAGGGCATAATTGGGCTTTTTATGCCGCTCCGGCTTTATTTTGCTATATATCATGGGCACACTGCCGATAACTAATCCAATAAAAAAGGCGTAACTTTGCAGGGGAAAGGCCTCCATAATACTGAGTATAACACCCACAGAGGCCAAAATACCAATGGCCGCACCAATGCCTATTGGCATCAGAAAAATCATGCTCTTTTTAAACTCTTTGCGCAAATTGTTTGCGGCAAAAATAATTTTGTCGTACAACCCCGTGGCCACGGCAAAAGTTGACGCGGAAAAACCCGGTATCACCAGAGCCAGGCCGATAACAATGCCTTTTATGAAATTTATAATCATACCTATCTCCTTTTTAATTACCAAAAAACGTGCCAAACAATTTCAAGGCGTATTCGTTGTCAGCAACCATCCCAAGCTCCCTGATGGCGTGCATAGCCATAACCGGCATACCCATGTCCACCACATTTACGCCCAAATTTGCCCCCAAAATAGCCCCAACAGTGCCACCGCCCAACACATCCGACCGGGTGATGTACTTTTGCATGGGCACATCAGCCTGTTGGCACAACGCAACAAAAACGCTGCCCGTATATGCCGTTGTGGCGTATTTTTGCATGGCCGAATACTTCAGCACCGGCCCACCACCAAGCACGGTGGTTGTTGTGGGGTCATCTTTGTCAGCATAATTTGGGTTGGCGGCGTGGGCCAGGTCGGCAGAAATTACAAAAGAATTCGACACAACCTGCCCAAATGTTCCACGTGGAACAATTCTGTCAATAAGTGTTTTTAAAAAAACTGATTGTGCCCCATGGGGCGTCAAGCTGCCTATTTCTTCATTATCCGGACAATACAACATCTTGGTATACGCCGCCGGCACGCTGTTTACAATGGCATCCAGCCCGGCGTGTACCATCCACAAATCATCCAAGCGGGACGATGATATAAACTCCTCATTTTCCCCTATCAGCTGGCCTTTTTGATGCTCGTACAGCATTAGGTCAAAATCCAAAATATCATTGGCGTCGCAACCAAGCTCCGCCGTCAACAGATTTATCAAATAATCCCCCTGCTCCAGCTGATCATTAACCATGGCCACAAAAGGCAGGGTGTCCGTCTGGGGATTTATGGCCATGCCTTTGTTGACCTCCCGGTTAAGATGTATGGCAAGGCTGGGAATAATCATCAGTGGGCGGTTTATGTTTATCAGCCGCTGAAGGGGCTTAAAAATATCGCTGGATTTAAGCAGCACCCGTCCGGCCAAGGCCAGCGGCCTGTCAAACCATGTATGCATTATAACACCACCATATGGTGCCGTGTTTAGTTTTATGTGGCCCTTTGCGGTCATCTGTGGGTTGGGTTTTATAACAAAAGCGGGCGAATCCGTATGGGCAGCAATGGCCCTGATGCCCTCAGCGGCCGGACAGCCCATGCCCATGATAAAAGCCGCAAAAGACGAACTATTTTTCCGCAAAAAATATTTGCCGCCGGGAACAATATCCCAGTTTTCGGCTTCGTTTAGCTCTGTAAAGCCCGCTTGCTCCAACATTTGCGCCCCATTGTGCGCAGCATGATATGCAGTAGGGCTATTGTACAGATAATCCAGCAATTTATGCGCATTTTCCCTTGTTTTTTCCATGATGCCCCCTAAAAAATCTTGTGATGCGTCCATTATAGCAAAAAAAAACTGCCTTGGCAATTATATCTGATTGTGGTAAAATTACTACCAAGGAAAGGGGATGAATGTTGTGGAAAAATTGAAAATAGCCATTATCGGATACGGAAACATCGGCAAATACGCTGTGGAGGCGGTTAAGAGTGCTGCGGATATGGAGCTTGTGGGGATAGTGCGCCGCTCGGGTGAAGTGCCCGCCGGGGTTGATGTGCCCGTAACAGATGATATATCAAAACTTGGCAAAGTTGACGCGGCAATTTTATGCACCCCTACCAGAAGCGTAGAAGGCTACGCCCTGCAATGCCTAAAACTGGGCATCTCCACCGTGGACAGCTACGACATCCACTCTACTATATACGAGCTTCAAATGACCCTTGACATAGCGGCCAAGGCAGGCGGTGCGGCTTCCATAATCTCCGCCGGCTGGGACCCGGGCACAGATTCCGTTGTGCGGGCCATCATGCTGGCCAGCGCCCCCAACGGCCTTACCTACACAGACTTCGGCCCCGGCATGTCTATGGGCCACACCGTAGCCGCCAAAGCCATAAACGGCGTGCAAAACGCCCTGTCCATGACCATGCCCATGGGTTACGGCGTGCACCGGCGCGATGTCTACATAGAAACCCAACCCGGCGCGGACTTTGAAAAAGTAAAGGCCGACCTGCTGGCCGACCCATACTTTACCCTCGACGAAACCCACGTGTACAAAGTAGATGACGTAAACACCCTGATAGACCGCGGCCATGGCGTAAACATGGTGCGCCGCGGCGGTGCCGGCAAAACCCAAAACCAGTTCCTGCAATGGAAAATGTCCATAGACAACCCGGCCCTTACCAGCCAAATTATGGTGGCCTGCGCCCGCGCCGCGGTAAAGCAGCAGCCCGGGGCCTATACCATGCTGGAATTTCCCCTGATAGACATGTTGCCGGGTTGTAAAGAAGATTTGATACGTAAACTAGTGTAGGGGCGGCATTTTGCCGCCCACAAAGCCACGGAGGTGTATATTATATGACATGGCGACCTGTTGAGCCACTATCACGCACACCTTGGACTGCGGATTTTACGGCGGCTAAGGGCAGGGCTATTATATTTGGGGTTTTGGCGGTGGTGTTAATCTCGCTCGCAATAATAGCAAGTACACGTTTTGAACATACTTGGGGTAACATTAGGGTTGGAGAGGTTCATTATTGGGTAGGTGGCCAAACTCACGCGACCCTTATTTCGGAATCAGCTTTTAGAAGCGGACTTTTCACGTTTCTTCCGCCGTTTGCGCCTTACTCTTTAGTAAGAATGCTGATTGACATCAACAATCCACAAAATGTAATCTTCCTGCCTCGTGCGACGCCACCCTCTGGCATGGTGTTCTTTATAGGCGGATTGTTCGCCATGACATCTTTGTATTGTGGGATTGTCGCCAGGGCGGCGCGGCGGCGTAATATACCGGGCGACCACAGGTCGCCCCTGCGATGACGCGGGTGACGATGGCAATCGCCCCGCAATCAGGCGGCAAAATGCCGCCCCTACGATACGCGAGTACCTCGCCATTCGTCATTGCGAGCCCAAATATGTTTGGATTTGAGGTTAGCTTGCGGGCGAAACAATCCAGATAATATATCCTATTGCTGGATTGTTTCGGGCACAAAATGCATTTACATACCGATAGCGTTGCCCTCGCAGTGACATGCACCGTAAGGGCCGGCTCTTGTATTCGCCCGGCCAAACCACACAAAAGAAAGGCTTGATGTGATGTTAAAACTACTTAGACGATACGGCGGGCCGTTTTTGCCTATGTTTTTGGCGGCAGTGGTCTTGCTTATTATACGGGCCGGGGCAGAGCTGTCCCTGCCCAGCTTAATGTCCGATATTGTGGACTACGGCATAGCCCAGGGGGGCATAGAATCCACCGTGCCAAGCAGGCTAACCCCAGAGACATTCGACTTGGTGTACGCTGAACTGCCGGAATATCTGCGACATGAGCTAACACAGGGGCTGGACAATATCAGTCCGGAGCTGGCTCAGACCATGACACACATCTTGGCCCAGCTACAGGCCGACGGCGCACCTATTACGGACAACACCCACGCCGTACATCTGGCCAAGGAATTTATCCGGGCCGAGTATGAACGCCTGGGTGTAGACATGGCTCAACACCAGCTAAACTACATATTTACCACTGGCGGCGTCATGATAGTCATAACCCTGCTGGCCATTGCCGTGGCCATTGGTCAGGGCTTTTTGTCCTCACGTATTGCCACCGGCATTGCCCGCCGGTTGCGCAAGGATATTTTTGATAGGGTGGTTAGCTTTACCAATACGGAGTATAACAACTTTTCCACGGCGTCACTTATCACCCGCTCTACCAATGACGTAAACCAGGTGCAGGGCTTGCTGGCCATTGCGGTGCGCATTGTTGTGTTTTCGCCTATTATGGCTGTTGGTGGGGTATTGATGGTGGTGGGCACAGATGTGTCCATGGCCTGGATAATTGCCCTGGCCGTGGGGCTTATTGTGGCTTTTATCACCATATTCATCATAATTGCCACGCCAAAATTTAAGATAATGCAAAAGCTGATAGACAAAGTAAATTTGGTGACGCGAGAAGGGCTGACGGGCATTATGGTTATACGAGCCTTTACCGCCCAGACCCACGAGGCCCAGCGTTTTGATGTGGTAAATACCGACCTAAAGCGCACAGGCCTGTTTTTGGCCCGGCTAGGTGCACTGCAAATGCCTATAATCTCGCTGATTATGAACTTTACCACCATATTAATCGTTTGGATAGGCGCGGCATCTGTAGACGCGGGCAATCTGGCCGTGGGCAGCATCATGGCCTTTGTGCAATACACCATGTTTATTGTGTGGTCTTTCCTAATGATGGCCATGATAATTGTTATGCTGCCACGGGCACAAGTAGCCGCCAACCGTATTATGGAGATTTTGGCCACGCCCCATGTGGTGACAGATCCGGATAACCCAGTGGAGATTCCGGGTCAAGCCCGGAATGACATAAGTGTGGAATTTAAGCAGGTCAGCTTTAAATATCCAGGGGCAGAAGGATATGCCTTGTCCGACATAAGTTTTAAGGCCCAAAAGGGCAAAATGACGGCCTTTGTGGGTTCTACCGGCAGCGGAAAAACATCGCTGGTTAATCTTATACCCCGCCTGTATGATGCAACAGAGGGACAGGTGCTGGTAAACGGCGTGGACGTAAAAACCGCCGCCCAGCGGGATGTGCGCAATGTAGTGGGCTATGTACCCCAGCAGGCGGTACTTTTCTCCGGCACAATAGAAACCAATATAAAATACGCCGGGGATAACGTAGACGATGCCCACATGGAAAAAGCGGCCAAAGTTGCTCAGGCCCATGAATTTATACAAGAGCGCGAGGGCGGATATAAAGGCGATATTGCCCGGGGCGGCACCAATGTAAGCGGCGGCCAGCGGCAAAGGCTGGCCATTGCCCGTGCCATCGCAAAAAACCCCGAAATTTATATATTTGACGACAGTTTTTCGGCACTGGACTATAAAACAGACGCCAACTTGCGGGCAGCCATAACCCAAGAGATCGGCAATGCCACCATGCTTGTTGTAGCACAGCGCATAGGCACCATAAAAAATGCCGACCAAATTATTGTGCTGGATAATGGCAAAATTGTGGGCAGAGGCACACATAGGGAGCTTCTAAAAACCTGTGATGTGTATAAACAAATAGCGTCCAGCCAGTTGTCGGAACAAGAGCTGGCCAAAGACTTGGAAGGTGAGGTGACATCATGAGCCAACCCCGACAAAACGCCCCGCAACAGGCACAACCTGCCTTTAGACCCCGCGGCCGCGGCCCGGGCGGACCTATGGCAGGGCCGGTGGAAAAAGCCAAGGACTTTAAAGGCACCCTGCGCCAATTGGCAAATTACCTAAAGCCTTTTAAAGTACGCATCATTATCTCGCTTATTTTTGCAGTGGTCAGCACCATTTTGGCCGTTATATCCCCCGCAGTACTGGGCCAGGCGGTGACAGTGGTGTTTGACGGCAGTACATCCCGTATGGGCGGCGGCCCGGGGGTGGATTTTGACATGCTTGTGCCAATAATCATCTTCTTGGCCGTGCTATATGTGCTCAGCTCCATATTTACGTTGTTTCAAGGGGCCATCATCGCCGGTGTGTCCCAAAGGGTAAGCTACAACCTGCGCACCAAATTTTACGCAAAAATAAACAAGCTGCCCTTGGGGTACTTCGACAACATCCCCCACGGCGATGTGCTGTCCCGCATGACCAATGACATAGACCTAATGGGAGACAGTCTGGGCCAAAGTCTGACGGCCCTCATCACATCCGCCATAACCCTGGTGGGTGCCATCGCAATGATGTTGGTTATATCCGTACCAATGACAGGGGTAGCCCTGCTGGTGCTGCCGTTGTCGTTGGTTATCGTAATGTTTATCGTCAAAAAATCCCAAAAATTCTTTAGGTCTCAACAAAAATACCTGGGGGCAGTAAACGGTCAGATAGAGGAGGTCTTCGCAGGGCATCTCGTTGTAAAAGCCTTTAATGCCGAAGAAAAAGTGACCAAAAATTTTGATAAAGACAATGATGTGCTGTACGCATCCGCCTGGAAAGCCAATTTTGTATCCACCCTTATTTTCCCACTGATGTTTTTTGTGGGCAATGTGGGATATGTGGCGGTAGCAGTGCTGGGAGCATACCTGGCCATACAAGGAGCCCTGGCCGTTGGCGCAATTTTGGCCTTTGTGCAGTACAGCCGCCGCATAACAGACCCCATAAATATGCTGGCTCAAATATCCAATGTTTTGCAATCTACCGTGGCAGCGGCAGAGCGTGTATTTGAATTCCTAAACCAAGAAGAAGAGCAGCCCGACGAGGAAAACACCACAGACCCGGACATTATCGAAGGCCGGGTGGGTTTTGAACAAGTAAAGTTCGGCTACACCGCGGACAAGCCCGTAATTCATAACTTCTCTGCCGATATAAAACAAGGCCAGCGCACGGCCATTGTTGGCCCCACCGGTGCTGGCAAAACCACTATTGTAAAACTGTTAATGCGATATTATGACATTGATGAAGGCCAGATATCTTTGGACGGCCACAGTATTACGGACTTTAAACGCGACGACCTGCGGGGCATGATAGCTATGGTTCTGCAAGACACCTGGCTGTTTAACGGCACAATTATGGAAAACATACGCTACGGCCGCCTGGACGCCACCGACGACGAGGTGATTGAAGCCGCAAAAGCCGCCCATGCCCACCACTTTATAATGGCCCTGCCCGGCGGCTATGATATGGAAATAAACGAAGAAGCCAACAACATAAGCCAGGGGCAAAAGCAATTGCTTACCATAGCCCGCGCCATACTCTCCAACCCAAAAATTCTCATATTGGACGAGGCCACAAGCTCTGTAGACACCCGCACCGAACAACTGATACAAAAAGCCATGGACAGTTTGATGCAGGGGCGCACCAGTTTCATCATAGCTCATCGCCTATCCACCATACGCCACGCGGACCTCATTTTGGTTATGAAAGACGGCGACATTGCGGAGCAAGGCACACATCAAGAGCTTTTAAGCCGCAACGGCTTTTACAGCGAGCTGTATAATGCCCAGTTTGAGGGGTAGGTTTGGGGCGGTTGTTTTGTTGCAAATTCAATGGCGTGCGATTGGAAGCGAGCTGGTTTTACGCAGGTGGATGACCACCCAAAATATAAAAACAGGAGTGAAAACCATGGAAAAAGGCAATCTATCCGTGGGCAGCGAAAACATCCTGCCCATCATTAAAAAGTGGCTGTATTCTGACACAGACATATTTGTGCGGGAGCTGGTGTCAAACGCCGCCGACGCCATTACCAAATTACAGCGGCTGGACGGCATGGGCGAAACCTCACTGCCTGCCGACGAAACTTTTGCCATACACATTGTTTTGGACAAAGAGGCCCGCACCATTAAATTTACAGACAACGGCGTGGGCATGACAGCAGATGAAATTAAGAAGTATATCAACCAGATTGCTTTTTCCGGTGCTACAGATTTTGCCGAGCAATATAAAGAAAAAATGGAGGCCGGCGGCGAAATTATCGGCCATTTTGGCTTGGGTTTTTATTCGGCATTTATAGCGGCGGACAAAGTAACTATCAACACCTTATCTTACCAAAACAACGCCTTGCCGGCCTTTTGGAGCTGTGACGGTGGTATAGAATTTGAAATATCCCCCGGCGACCGCACCGCCCGCGGCACAGAAATTACATTGCACATAGGCCCGGATGGCGAGGAGTTTTTAGACGATTACACCTTGCGCCGGGTTGTTAAGAAGTACTGCGGCTTTATCCCCGTAGACATATATTTTGAAAATGCCGCCGCCAAGGATACCGATGCGGAGCTTGTTAATGACAAAAATCCTTTGTGGCTGAAAAAGGCCGCAGACTGCACCGACGAGGATTATAAAAAATTCTATCACCAATTGTTTATGGACTTTAACGAGCCGCTGTTTTGGATACATCTTAATATGGACTATCCCTTCCGCCTGAAGGGCATTTTGTACTTTCCACGTTTAAAGCACGAGCTGGAGTCTATAGAAGGCCAGGTAAAACTGTTTTCTAACCAAGTTTTTGTGGCTGATAATATCAAAGAGGTTATTCCGGAGTTTTTGCTGCTGCTAAAAGGCGTTATGGATTGCCCAGATCTGCCTCTTAATGTATCCCGTAGTTTTTTGCAAAGCGATGGGTATGTGGAAAAACTAAGTGCCTATATTGTGCGCAAGGTGGCGGATAAGCTAACAGGTCTGGCCCAAAACCAGCGGGAAGAATACAACAAATATTGGGACGACATTAATCAATTTATAAAATACGGCTGTGTGCGTGAGGCAGGCTTTTACGAGAAATGCAAAGACGCGGTGCTGTATAAATCTACCGAGGGTGAGTACTTTACCCTGGCAGAATATCTGGCCCGCAACGAAGAAAAAATAGGTAAAAAAGTGGTGTATGCCAGCAATAAACAAAGCCAAAGCCAGTATGTGGGGCTGTTAACAGAGCAGGGCGTGGACTGTGTGCTGCTGGAAACCCGGCTGGATATGCCATTTAGCACCCATGTGGAGGGCCAGGAGGACGGGCTACAATTTGTGCGCATCGACGCGGAGCTAAGTGATGTAATGAAAGGCGATGAAACCCAGGACGACCACACCGACCTTGTGGCCTTGTTTAAGGAGCATATCGGCGACGAAGTGGATATAGAAGTGCAAAATTTTAAGAACACCGTCATACCCGCCATGATTTTTCTGCCGGAAGAAAGCCGCCGTATGCAAGAAATGGCACAGATGTACGGCATAAGCTTTGGTGATACAAAAGCCAAGGACAAATTGGTGCTTAATGGCGCAAACGACCTGATAGCCATACTGGCAACAGGTAACACGTCAGGTGATGACACAAAGATTTTGTGCGAACATATATGGGATATGGCGGCTCTTAGCCATAGACATCTTAGCCCGGAACGTATGGGGCGGTTTGTGGAACGCAATGGAGTGATATTGAAGAAATTTATCGGTTCTTAGGCCACGCCGGACTGCAATATGATTTTATGAGGTGATTTTTCATGAATTATATTGCGGCGACAGATGGCGGTTTGTACGCTTTTTTCCACAAAAACGGCGGGGTACAGTGGTGTGGGTTTGACGGCAATGACTGGTTAGGGGCCAAAATGCTGGTGGATGACGCCAGCCGGGATTTTTCTGTTAACCTTACAGGCCACGGAATGGTTGTTGTAAGCCGGGATAGTAAGGGTAATATTGCAAAAACCATATTTGACGGTAAATCTCCCGATGTCGATATTAATTTAATATACAGCCTGCCTGTGGTTGGCGAAACCGGCTATATGCTTATGTCCCAATTTGCCCAAGTTGATGGCGGTTGGGGCAGCGTACGGCGGTTGGATAATGTGGCCCCTGTGGGTGGTGTAGTTTTTAAGCCAGTATCTATATCAGGGCAACACCTTTTGACGGCATATCATCAATCCCAATTGGTGCGGGGTTTTGAAAGCAGGCTGGGGTACAGGGAAATTTATGATAAACAAATTGGAGACTTTACTGTTGTTCACTCCGGCATGGGCCAATATGTGGATTATTCATTTTTAGCCACACCCCACATTTTACACGCCGCCGTTGCCACACGAGGCCTGTTTGGATCCCGGCTGATATATAAATACAAAGCAGGCGGATTTTCTAAGGAGATTGTGGTAGCCGAAGGCGGCCATCCAATTGATAATATTGTGCTATATTTACTGGATGATGTGCTGCACCTGGCTTTTGTTATGGGCGGTGTGTTGTATAGCACATATTGGACAGGTGATGGTTTTGCGGCGGCGGCCATCCACACAGGGTCTTACAGCAAAAATATGGGCAAGGCTGTATTTTTGGCTAGCAACAGTGATGGCAACAGGTTTTTGGCCGCTGAATTGTTGGTGGATAAAGCAAAACCCTGGGAGATTCAACTGCACAAAGAGTTTATTGTTGTTCCACAGAGTAAGATGATAAAAACCGGAGGTTCCGGGCGGGTTTTGTCTGTGGAAAATTCCGAAGAAGGGTACAACAACTTTTTTAATGATATGGAACATGAGCTGGAAAAAATGGGTAAGGATTAAGATACTATTTTTCGTGGAAATTAACAGGGGTATTAAGGTTTTGTGACGGGGGTTTTGTTAGGTATTTTGTGTTGAAAAAATTTTGGGCTTTTGGTATAATGTAGAGGGATAAAAGTGGCGTAAATATAGGGTTATCAACAGCATGTTGATAATTTTGTGGATAATTTGTTGCCTATGTTTGGAAAGTCCGTAGACATCCCTTTGGTTATGTGGATAAATATTTTAACGAAATGTTAATATTTTTAGACATCAACAAAACGCCGTAAATATCAGCTTAGGGGGCACAAATGAAGAATATTATCAACACCACAGAGGGTGCAAATGTTAAAAAATATTGGGGGGATATAGTAGCAGAGGTGCAGGCGGGTGGTTTTAACCCCGCTGCTTTTTCCAGTTGGATAGCCCCTTTGTCACCCCACCGTATAGATGCCGAAAGTTTTACCCTTTTGGCAAAAAATGAACATATAAAAAACACGGTTAATTCTCGTTATCTCGGTAAAATTGCCGGGGCTATAAAACAAACCCTTGGGGTAGATTTAAAAGTTATTGTTGTCCTAGAAAACGAAATCGAAACCGACACAACACCCAAACGCCCGGAAATCGATATTTCTGGCACAAACCTTAGAACCCGCTATCTCTTTGAAAGTTTCGTGCGTGGCAAAAGTAACGAATTTGCCATGGCAGCAGCAGAAGCCGTGGCAGAAAAACCAGGAACCCTTTACAACCCCTTGTTTTTGCATGGGGATGTTGGGTTGGGTAAAACCCATCTTATGCATGCCATTGGCAACCATGTGTTATACCACCGCCCAGATGCAAAGATATTGTATACCACCAGCGAAAATCTGGTTAATGAGTTTGTAGGTAGCATACGTAACAAAAAAAACCAAGAGTTTAGAGATAAATACCGTACGGTGGATGTGCTGTTGGTAGATGATATACAGTTTTTATCCGACAAAGAGGGCACCCAGGAAGAGTTTTTCCACACCTTTAATGTACTGCATAACGACAATAAGCAAGTGGTGCTTACCAGTGACAAGGCCCCATTCGAACTTAAATCACTAGAAGACAGGCTGCGCAGCCGCTTTAGCTCCGGGCTTACGGTAGATATTACCTCGCCAGATTTAGAAACCCGCATAGCCATCCTGGAAAAAAAGGCCGAGATGGAACGAATGAAGATAGATAGCAAGGTGCTTTATTACATAGCCCGCTCCATACCATCCAATATAAGGGAGCTTGAAGGGGCCTTAAACACCGTTACAGCACGGGCAAAACTAACCAGAAACGAATGCACAATAGAATTTGCCGAAAAAACCCTGGCAGATATGATAAACCAACGGGAGCGGCGAGAAATTGACGTGGAATACATACAAGAAGTGGTTGCAGGATATTACAACATCACCCTTGATGAGATATGCTCCAAAAAACGCACGGCAGATATTACCTATGCCCGTCATGTGGCTATGTATTTATCCAGAATGATTGTGGATAAACCCCTTAAAAATATCGGTAAGGAATTTGGTGGACGGGACCATTCCACCATCATCCACGCTTGTGATAAAATAAGCGGCGAAATGGAAGGAAACAAGAAATTAAGCAAAGAAATAGGGGAATTAGAAAAGCGTATAAAAGGTGATTAAATCACCATTGTTGGTAATTTAGTGAATTGTGTGTTGGTATTATGTTGGTGAGTTGTGCGTAAGTATAATAAGGTTTTTGGGCTGTGGAATATGTGTGCAACCCAAGAGCTTGCCCGGCACAAACAGGTGGCTTTTAAACAACGGTTTTTGGTTTAAAACCTAATGATTGGGAACTTTATCCACAAATCCACAGTACCTACTACCCCTACTACTATAAAAATGTAAATAATGTATGTTGGTGTGAATAGAAGTTTGGCGCGGAGGGAAAATATGAGAATAGTTTGCGGAAAAAGTAATTTAGTGGAAAATATCAATATAGTATCCAAGGCGGTTGGTGGCCGAGCCACAACACCTATATTAGAGTGTTGCCTTTTGGCGGCGGATACAGCTTCTGGTTTCCGTCTTACTGCTAATGATATGGAATTAGCCATCGAAACCAAAGAAATAGAAGCTGATGTGTTGGAAGAGGGGTCTGTGGCTCTGGATAGTCGCGTGTTTTTTGATATTGTGCGCCGTTTGCCGGGTACAGAAGTTGAGATTTATTCCGACGATAAAAACCTTACGGTGATAAAATCTGGCAAATCCGAATTTAAAATATTGGGTATGAATTCCGAAGAATTCCCCGCGGTGCCTGAGGTTGATAAAAAAGACGCCTGCACCTTACCTGCCACCGAGTTTAAAAATATGATACGCCAAACAATTTTTTCTGTGTCTCAAGACACATCCAAACCCGTATTGTGTGGCGAGTTGTTTGAAATTAACGACGGTACAGCCAGAATGGTGTCGGTGGATGGTTTTAGAATATCCCTGCGCAAATATGATTTTGACGGCTGTGAAAAAGTTGTAAAAGTTATTGTGCCGGGCAAAACCCTTAATGAAATAAGTAAAATACTGCCAACTGATGAAGATGCCACCATTTCTTTTTATACCACCGACAAACATATCCTGTTCGAGCTTGATAACTGTACAGTGGTGTCTCGCTTACTAGATGGAGAGTTTGTTAATTACGAAAATATGTTTACTAAAGGGGCAGAGACTTTTGTGACTGTAGAAAAAGCCGCGCTTTTTGAAAGTATAGAGCGCGCGGCCCTTATCTCAAGGGATTCTAAAAAAAGCCCGGTTAAGCTAAAATTGGAAGATGGGCAGATTATTATTACATCCAATACGGATATGGGCACATCGTATGAAGAAATATCGGCGGAACAAAACGGCCCAGGGCTTGAAATTGCCTTTAACCCGCGGTATATTACTGATGTGTTAAAGGTGTTGGAATGTGAAAAAGTGGTCATGGAGTTTACAACGGCTTTGTCGCCCTGTGTTATTAAGGTGGAAGGCAGCGAGGATTATCGCTATCTTGTGCTGCCTTTAAGGTTGCGCAACTAATGCACATACAACGGGTTGTTTTACAAAATTTTCGTAATATATCCATGGTGGATGTGGAGCTTACGCCAGGGATAAATGTGTTATACGGCGAAAATGCCCAAGGTAAAACTAATTTTTTAGAATCCATATATTTTTGTGCCACAGGCCGTTCACATCGTAGTGCCCGTGACAAAGACCTCGTTAAAACATCCGAAAAAGAGGCGTCGGCACGGGTTTTTGTGGCGTCGCGCCACACTGTTGATGAAATTAAAATGCAAATAGGTCGAGAGGGTAAGAGTGCCGCTGTAAATCAACTGCCCATCGGCAAATTAGGGGAGCTTTACGGCCATCTTACCTGTGTTATTTTTTCGCCGGAAGACCTGGCTTTGGTAAAAGCCGGGCCTCAAGTGCGCCGCCGTTTTGTGGATATGGAGCTGTGTCAGCTGTACCCGGCGTATTATCATAATTTGCGTATGTATTATAAGGTGCTTAAACAGCGCAACAATCTATTAAAAGACCTGTTTAAAAATAAAAAGCTGCTGGATACCCTTATTTTGTGGGATGAGCAATTAGTGGAATATGGCGTAAAAATTATGGCGGCCAGAGAGCGTTTTGTGGCACAAATATCGTCTATAGCGGGGAAAAACCAACAAAACATAACCGGTGGAAGGGAAAATCTGGAGATAATATACCGAAACAATGTAAATATAGATAGCTTTTTTGATAAATTAGCTAAGTATCGTGAAACAGACATACAGCGTGGTGCTACATCGGTGGGTATCCACAAAGATGATATAGAATTCCGTATAAACAACGATGACACCCGTGTTTTTGGGAGCCAGGGCCAGCAGCGCACAGTGGCATTGGCAGTGAAGTTAGCTGAAATAGAGTTGGTGCGGATGGAGAAGGGGTATTCTCCGGTGCTGTTGTTGGATGATGTATTATCGGAGCTGGACAAAAACCGTCAAAACTATCTTTTGGGTAGTGTTGATGGTTTGCAAGCTATTATTACCCTTACTGGCGCGGAAAATGCTGTGGGTGGGTACTTGCGCCGGGAAGACGCGCGTATTTTTGGTGTGGAAAATGGGACTTTTACGCTACAATTATAAAATCACTTCTTACACTTTTTGATACAGATAACAAAATGCGGCTCCGCCAAGAATGGGTACAACACTTACTGAAAACCCAGCATCTATGCCGGCACCAACTAATTCTTGTTCTGTAAATCGTTTGTATCCAATTTTTGTAAACTCGAATTTTTCAAGGGTGCTATTTGAATATAATGCATTAACAAACAAACCGCCTGGTTTTAACACGCGGTTTACTTCTTTCATACCTTTATTAAGATCATCCCAAAAATATATTGTGTTGATTGTGTAAGTTTTGTTAAAATATCCATCAGAAAAAGACATATCATTTAAGTTTTGACATGTAAATTCCATTTTTCCTTTATTCACAAGAAGGTTGTTGCGCTTGATGGCAGCACGAATAATACTTTCGGACATATCAATACCTACAAAATTACAGCTGTATTGCTTTGCTATTACACTTAGCACATATCCATTTCCACAGCCTATGTCTAAGATGGTGTCGGAATTTAAAGGGGATAAAAGGCGTATGGTTTCGTTGTACAATGGGCGGTTTTGGCGGTTCATAAAAAAACTAACCACCTTGCCACCAAAGCCTCTTGGGGAGGAAAGTTGTTTTGATATATAACGATTAAGATTCATTAAAAAACATCCCTAGTCTGACATATTAAACCTGTTCCAAAACCTGCTCTCACAATTCTTTTTGTCGCTCACGGCTCTAATGCTTTTTACGATAAACCACGCAAAAAACCTCTGCCGCCTTGCCGTTCGAAAGAATTGGTTCGCAGATTGCTGGAAAAAAGAAGTTTTGAAACAGGTTTATTTTGTTTTTACGTTAGCATAATCATCGTTTTTTGTCAATAAGTAAAAACAGGATAAAAAACGCGAAAAAAGCTTGAAAAATCAATGGGTTCGTGGTATAATGGATTGGTTGTACATCTTTGAAAATAGGCGACAAGGAGTGGCTTGAAAAAACTATGGAAATTACAAAGGAAAATATAGCTAACAACGGCTACACGGCTGATAATATTGAGGTGTTGGAAGGGCTGGAGCCGGTGCGGCTACGGCCGGGCATGTATATTGGCACGGTGTGTTCCAAGGGGCTGCACCATTTGGTGTACGAAATTGTGGATAATGCCGTGGATGAAGCCTTGGCCGGGCAATGTGATGAAATTGAAGTGGCCATATTGCCCGGAGATATTGTGCGGGTAAAGGACAATGGCCGCGGCATACCTGTGGGGATACATCCTGGCAAGGGCATACCTGCTGTGGAGGTGGTTTTTACCATCCTGCACGCCGGGGGTAAATTTGGTGGGGAAAACAGCGGATATAAAGTGTCGGGCGGCCTGCATGGTGTGGGTGCTTCTGTTGTTAATGCGCTGTCGGAGCATTTGTCTGTTGAAATTCACACAGCAGGCAAAGTACATGAAATGGCTTTTTCTAAAGGTGAGACTGTGAAGCCCCTTGTAGAGACAGGTATTACCGATAAGCACGGTACAACTATAACCTTCAAACCTGATGGCACCATATTTGAAGAGACTGTTTTTGATTTTAATGTGCTTAAAGCTCGTTTGCGTGAGATTGCTTTTTTGACCAAAGGGTTAAAGATAATTTTGCGTGACGAAAGAGACGACAAAGTGCAGGAGCGGGTTTTTCATTACGAAGGCGGCATTGTACAGTTTGTGGAATATATCAACAAAGAGAAGGACCCTATATTTAACAATGTGTTTTATGTGGAAAAACAGCATGGTGATATTGCTGTGGAAGTGGCGCTGCAATACAACGATGGGTATATGGAAAACACCCATGCATTTGCCAACAACATACGCACCCATGAGGGCGGCACGCATATTGTGGGTTTTAGGGCGGCATTAACCAAGACCATTAATGATTATGGCCGCAAAAACAATTTATTGAAGGATAATGACAGCAATTTATCCGGGGATGATGTGCGCGAGGGGCTTTCTTGTGTAATATCTGTTAAGCTGACCCATCCGCAGTTTGAAGGACAAACCAAAACCAAGCTGACCAATACCGATGTGCGTACAGCGGTAGAATCTATTATGAACGAATATTTTGCCTACTTCTTGGAAGAAAATCCATCTGTGGGCAAAATCATCATAGAAAAATCCTTATTAGCTCAGCGGGCGCGCGATGCGGCCAAAAAAGCCCGTGAACTGGTGCGACGTAAAAATGTGCTGGATGGCGGGCGGCTGCCGGGTAAACTGGCGGATTGTTCCGAAAAAGACCCGGCGAAAAGTGAGATATACATCGTGGAGGGTAATTCTGCTGGGGGTAGCGCGAAAAATGCCCGCAGCCCAAAAACCCAGGCTATTTTGCCTCTGCGCGGTAAAATACTAAATGTTGAAAAAAGCCGCCTGGATAAAATACTGACAAACGAAGAAATAAAATCCATGATAACGGCCTTTGGCACGGGTATCCATGATGATTTTGATATTGAAAAGCTACGGTATCACAAAATTATACTGATGACCGATGCTGATGTGGATGGTTCGCATATACGCACACTGCTTCTTACTTTCTTGTACCGTTTTATGCCTGACCTTATTAAAGACGGCTATGTGTACATTGCCCAACCGCCGCTGTTTAAGGTGGAAAAAGGCAAAGAAGAACACTATATATATCCCGGCGAAGGCGAGCATGGTAAAGAGCTAGATGAATTGTTTGATCGCATAGGTCGGGATGGGGTAAAGGCCATACAGCGCTATAAAGGTCTGGGAGAAATGAACGCGGAGCAGTTGTGGGATACCACCATGGACCCCGAACGGCGTATATTAAAAAAAGTGGATTTGAGTGATGCGTACGAAGCCGATCTTATCTTTACACAGCTGATGGGTGATAAAGTAGAGCCGCGTAAGGAATTTATATATGCCAACTATGCGAATGTGGTTAATTTGGACGTGTAGGGGGTGGCCACTTTGCAAAAAAAGAAGCTACTTGGGGTTGTGATAAACAACCACAACAATGTGAAATTTAGCGACTTTGTTTCGTTGCTAAAACACTTTGGTTTTGAGTTGAAAAGGGTAAATGGAAGTCACCATATTTATAAAAACCACATAATTGGGAAAAGCATCAACATCCAAAATGACAAAGGCGAGGCTAAATCATACCAGGTCAAACAGTTTCTGGAGATTATTGAGAAGTGCAAACTGGAAATGGAGGACTAATATGCTTAAATACCATATTAATGTGTTTTATAGCGAAGACGACAAAGGCTTTATTGCTGATGTGCCTGATTTGCAATATTGCTCTGCTTTTGGCGAAACCCAAGAGGAAGCGATGAGAGAAATAATGATTGCTATGGAGCTTTGGCTTGAAGTTGCGAAAGCTGATGGCGACGATATTCCTGAGCCTAAGTATAAACCCGCAATTTATCAAATATAGCACCCTCTGAGAAAAGGACGATTGACAAATGGACGATAAATTTATTGATAAGATAATAGCGGTTAATATTGAGGACGAGATGAAGAAGTCCTATATTGACTATGCCATGAGTGTTATTGTGGCCCGGGCACTGCCGGATGTGCGTGATGGTTTAAAGCCGGTGCACAGACGTATTTTGCACTCTATGAACGAGCTTAACCTTGACCCGGGCAAGCCCTATAAAAAGTGCGCCCGTATTACCGGTGACGTGATGGGTAAATATCACCCACACGGCAATGCGTCTATTTATGATGCGCTGGTGCGTATGGCCCAGGATTTTTCTATGCGGTATATGTTGGTGGACGGGCACGGTAACTTTGGTTCTATGGATGGGGACGAGGCTGCGGCGGAAAGATATACCGAAGCCCGCTTGTCACCCATAGCCATGGAGATGATAACCGACATAGAAAAAGACACGGTGGATTTTGTGCCAAACTATACCGAGGAGCTCAAAGAGCCATCGGTTATGCCGGCGCGGTATCCTAATTTGCTTGTTAATGGCTCGTCGGGTATTGCGGTGGGTATGGCCACAAACATACCACCCCATAACTTAACCGAATGTATTAACGCTGTGGTGAAAATTATAGATAATTTGGTGGAAGAGGGCCGCGAGACAGATATTATTGAATTGATGTCCATTATCACCGGGCCGGACTTTCCCACAGGTGCAACAATACATGGCACATCAGGCATAAGGTCTGCGTATATGACCGGCCGCGGCAAGGTTGTGCAACGGGCAGTATGCGAAATTGAGCCCATGGGCAACGGCCGGGAAATGATTGTTGTGACAGAGATGCCCTACCAGGTTAACAAAGGCAAAATGCAGGAAAAAATGGCCGACCTGGTGAAGGACAAGCGTATTGAGGGCATATCCGACATACGTGACGAAAGTGACCGCAACGGCGTGCGGGTGGTTATTGAGCTTAAAAAAGACGCCAACCCACATGTGGTGCTTAATTTGCTGTATAAATATACGCAGTTGCAGGAAAGCTTCGGCATAAATATGCTGGCCCTGGTGAAGGGTGAGCCGCGGGTGCTTAACCTAAAAGAGCTGCTGACATACTATCTGGAGCATCAAAAAGAGGTTGTCACCCGCCGCACGCAATTTGACCTTAACAAAGCCCAAAAGCGTATACATCTGGTGGAGGGTTTCTTAAAGGCCTTGGACTTTATCGACGAAATTATTGCCATTATACGGGCAAATCGTGAAATATCCGTATCTAAGGGTATTATTATAGAGCGCTTTGGTTTTAGTGCCGAGCAAGCCGACGCCATTGTAGAAATGCGCCTGCGTGCCCTGTCCGGCTTGGAGCGGGAGCGGCTGGAGAAGGAATTTGACAGCCTTACTGCCCTTATAGAGTATTTACAGTCTATTTTGGGTGACGAGAAGATACTGTTAGGTGTTATACGTGAAGAAATACTGGTTGTGCGTGACAAATTCGGCGGCGACCGCCGCACCCAAATTGTACCCCACGAAGGTGAAATAGAGATAGAAGACCTTATAGACCAAGAAATGTGCGTGATTACCCTTACACATATGGACTATGTAAAACGCCAGCCTTTGTCCACATACAAGATACAGCACCGCGGCGGCAAGGGGGTTTTGGGTCTTACTACCCGTGACGAAGATCTGATAAAGCGCATATTTATTGCCAGCACCCACAGCGATGTGGTGTTTATAACCACCAGCGGCCGGGCGTACCGTTTGCGGGCATACCAAATACCAGAATCCGGGCGAGCGGCTAAGGGTAGTGCTATTGTAAACCTGCTTAACCTTAACCCAGGCGAAAAAATTGCCGGTGTTATTGTGGTGGATGATTACGACACGGGCTATTTGACCACCATCACCAAAGACGGCATGGTTAAAAAGACGGCCTTGAAAGCATACGAGAATATAAACAAAGGCGGCCTTACCGCCCTAAAGATGAACGAGGGCGATGCCTTGGTGGCGGCTCTTGTTACCAATGGCGAAGACGATATATTTATGGCTAGCACTGGCGGCAGCGGTCTGCGCTTCAGCGAAAAAGGCATGAACGCCCGCGCCCGTGTGGCCTTGGGCTACAAAACCATGAATTTGGATAGGGATGATTATATCATTGGTGCGGAAATTGTGGCCGAGGACATGAAGTTGCTGTTTGTGTCCGAAAAAGGCTTTGGCAAATGCACCGAATACGATGAATTTAGAGCCCAGGGCCGTCGGGGCAAGGGTCTTAAAGCCTATAATTGCACCGCCAAAACCGGCCGCTTGATAGGTATATCCAGCGTAAACGACCGGGAGGAGCTGATGCTCATTAACTCCGATGGTATCATCATCCGCATCCGTATTAGCGACATCAACACCGTGGGGCGCAACACCAGCGGTGTAAAGCTTATTAACCTAACCGAGGGTATGACGGTGGTGGGTCTGGCCAAAATTGCCGAAGAGCACCTGGGCGATGACGATGAAACTGCCGACGAAACCCAAGAAACATCCACTGACGAAACCGCCGAGTAAGTGTATATTGTACTGTCTGAGGGCGACCCTGTGTGGGCCGCCCTTATAAAATTGCAATGTGATTTTGGTGTTGCCGTTGCGGACTGCAACTACAATCTTACATAATTTATATCAGGCGGTGCAAGAAAATTTTTCATGTGGAAAAAAGGAGAGCTCAAATGGTATATATGCATTTGCTTGATAAGTACGAAACATATGCCAAGTATTACCAACTATGCGATGAGGGCAGGGTAGCCTTACATAAAGCGGCAACAGAAATATGTGCGGACGAAAAATTAGCGGCAGAAGCACTGGCGTTTAAGGCTCGGCTGGCGAATATAACTGATTGGTCTGTGGTCAAGGATTTAACAGAGGAAATTAGGGGGAAATCCGTTCAATTTGCTGCTTTCTTATATACCATAGCCATTGAGGATATGGAGCGGCTATATGAAGAAAAGGCCATACCCCGGGATGTCCTAACCGAAACCATAGCCGATTTAGGTGTGTGGATAAACCGCCATTACAACTGGTTCGGCGAATGGGGGTTCTCTAACTGCGGCTGGTTAAATCTACACCTAAACGGGAAATTGTTCAAATTGGGGCGGTTACAATTTGAAATAGGTCATACATTAGGAACGCTGCCGGAAGGGTGTAAATTAGACCTAAAGGAAGGCGACCCCTACCTAAACGTACACATCCCCCGGGGCGGATACATGGACGAAGCGGGCTGCCTTGAATCTTTTGAACGAGCGAAGGCTTTTTTCCCGCAACACTTCAACGTTGATTTCAAGGCTTTTGGCTGCCATACGTGGCTGTTTAACCCGGATTTTGAAAAAATGCTACCCTCTGACAGCAATATCCTAAAGTTCCAGCGTTTATTCAACATATGCAATGCCTACGAAAACCAGGACATCATTTGTGAAGGGGGTATATGTCAAGTAAAAGCTAAAATATAGGCATTAAGATATGCGCCGATAATGGCGGCATAATTACAAAAATCACGCAACCAGGAGGAAATATTATGTGCAAAATTATATTCAGAAAAATTCTTATGTCTATGCACTCCATGCAAAGCCATTCGTCATTTTGTTAGCGACGATTGCATGGAGTAGATTGGTCGCCGACAATACGATTGGCTTTGTTTCAAGTGAACAAATTATATTTGAAAAGGAGCCAATAAAATGAAAGACATACCCGGATTCAACAATTATACAAAAATTGATTTGATAGATATAGGTTTATCGAAAGATAAAAAATACTATATCGAAACCGTTGACCATCAACGCTTACTGTTGCGCATATCTGATATATCAGAATATGACCGTAAAAAAGCTGCATACGAACGAATGAAGCACATGGATAAGCATGGGATTCCTATGTCACGTCCCGTAAATTTTGGTGTATGTGATGACGGGAAAAGTGTTTATCAATTGTTGACATGGTGCAGTGGCGAGGTTTTGGACGATGTTTTTACTGCGCTTTCCGAAGTAGAGCAATATCGCGTGGGAATAAAAGCAGGTGAAACACTGCGACAAATCCACTCTGTTCCCATTGCCAAAGCAGATATAACAACAGCGGCTTGGAATGAGCGATATAGCAGTTTCATCGACGAAAGCATAAGTGATTTTCACAAAACAGGCATAGAGGTTGAAAATGCAAAGTTGATACTTGACTATTTCAATAATAATCGGTATTTACTGAAAGAGCGTCCGCAGTGCTATATGCACGGAGATTTCCATACAGGGAATCTGATGGTTGCCGAACAAGAATTATCCGTTATAGACTGGGAAATACATTTATTTAACAGTTATGGCGACCCGTGGCATGAAGTAAACATGAAGGAAACCCCACATTTTTCAACCGGGTTTATTCACGGATACTTTAACGGTGAACCGCCAGAGGATTATTGGCGTGTTCTTGCGCTCTACAGTTCTATTGGCGCAATATCGACTATAACATGGGCGTATTACCACCAACCAAAATTTTTGGAGGGTTGCATTGAAAATGTCGCCAAAATGTTGATTAGTTACGACAATATGCAAAGCTACGTACCAAAAGAGTATTTTAAAGATTTCAAGCTACGATGAAGTATATCATGAATGGTGTTGTTTGGATGGCGTAAAATTTCAAAAAACTTTCTATTGACAGACCATACAAAATAATATATAATCGTCATTGTGCCAGAACAATGGTGATGTATGCCCGGATAGCTCAGTTGGTAGAGCAATGGACTGAAAATCCATGTGTCGGCGGTTCAAGTCCGTCTCCGGGCATGATAAAGGGGTTTAATTGGACATAAACCCAGAGAAACAGGACAAGTAGAGAGCTTGTCCTGTTTTTATTTGCGATATCTGGGGCGAGAAAAAGCATGTTTAGACGCGTGGATTTTTGACTGCTTTTGGCAATCCACGTGTCATGTGGCTTTGGCACAGGGTTTTGAAAAATTCGTTAAGTCAGAAAATTTTAGGCAGGCTTTAAGGCGTTACATGTCTGAGGCAATCCGGCAGAGGTGGCACCTTGCCGCCTGTCTGCTTATGCTTCCCGCGTATATCTTATCCCGGCGGCATCCAAAAACTGCATAACCATGCCATCCCATTTTTCATCATCTGTGCGGTCCAGTGAAAAACTTCTTTTGGATAACCCGGTGGTTATGTTAACTTTGCCATTTTCGAAGTGGATATTAATGAAGAGTGCCGCGGCATTTTCTATGCCTGTGCGTTCTGTGTCTCCACCCAGCACAATTTTTATGCTTTTTGGGGCGGCGTTACCTTTAACAACATCAAAAACATAGCTACGCACATCGCTCCATTTTGCGGTGGTTTCGCTTTCTGCGGCGTATATTTCAAAACGTGCAAAGGTGTCTATGGTTGCGTTTTTAAGGAGAAAACCGTCAAAGGCGTCCTCCTTTAGCAATTTCACCATAAACCCCTTTACATCTGATATGGACAGTGCTATCAAGCGGCCATCAGCCCCCTTAATTTAGTTTTGCCAAAGTATGTACAGCGGTGGGTGCGCCACAGTTTCGGCCATAAATTCCTCTGCTTCACGCCAGCTTTCTATTTGTGCGATGCTCCACCCGATGCCCTGGGCATATTGGCCAAAAAACACCCTGTTGTGGTCAAAGACCATATAGGCAAAAGCTGGGGTGGTAGAAGCGAACAAGGGCTCATCCTCCTCATTGACCCAGCCGTGGTCAATTGCCGCCTGCAAAACCTCGTCAAAATCCCTGGTGTCGGCGGCCAAAAGGGCGGTGTCAGATATGTCGTAATTAGGTAAAAGGTCAAAGTTAAAATTAGGCGCGGCGCCGTTTATGGCCACCATTGGGTGGGCCGTGGCCTCAAAACCCCGGGCTATAAGACTTACACGGCTAAAGGTGTTTTCGTCATATTCCAGAGCAAATATATAATTATGTAGCTGCTGGCTGTCCCCTGTTGTAAAAGCCGCAAAACCATGGACATCATCCACGGCCATATGGCGTACAAATACGGGCGCATCGGATGTTGTGTCAATCATATCAACAAAGGCTGTATACACCACATCATCGGCGGTAGGACGCCAAATTTCTCCGTTATTACGGTTGTACGATGCCAAAAGCTGGTTAAGATGCTCTCTAAATATAAGATACTGGCCGTGGACGGAATACAGCCCAATGCCCAAGGGTGTTTGCCAAGCCACAAAAACAGCCATGCGGTCTCGTTGGCCGGGGGCAATGCCGTACATGTCTACTTCTTCAAAGGCCATTAAGTCCATTGGCCGCAGGTACAGTACAAATATGTCTTCATCCAAAAAATGCTCGTCTAAATATTGCATGGACACCAGCAGAGCAACATCTATATGCCGCCCCTTGGCGACATTATAAAGATACCCCATGTCAGATATAAGGGGGTTTGACACATGATGATTTCTTACATATGCCTCTGCGGCGGCTAGGGCCGTGGTCAGCATGGCCAGGTGCTCCTCCTCGCTGCGGCGTTCTGGTGCTATGTCCTCATTGTCGGTGGGTTGCTCCACTTCGTCAGGGGGATTTACACTGCCTATGTCGGTAGGTGGTGGGTCTTCTGCAACCTGGGCTGGGGCGCGAAACATGCTCTCCAGCGCGTTAAAATCCACCATACCAAAATGATTTAACACAAAATAGGCCCCAAAGGCAGCAATAATCAGGGATATTATAGAAATTTTGGCAAAACGGGACCAATTGCGGTTGAGCCTTTGGGCAGGTGCGCCGCAATTTTTACATATCCCGCCGGTGCCTATGGCGGTATGGCATTTTACACACAGCATAACAAACAACTCCTTATAGCCGCTTGGATTAATTATACATCATTTTTATGTCCTTCGCAAGGGCGCAAATGTATGATATAATTATCGAGACAAACCCACAAAGGAGATATTATATGAAATTTATATCATGGAATGTTAACGGCCTGCGGGCCTGTGTTAAAAAAGGTTTCATGGAGTTTTTTGATGATGCAGACGCGGATTTTTTCTGCATACAAGAAACCAAGATGCAGCACAGCCAGCTGGAGGTAGAATTTCCCGGCCGCCATGTGTTTTTTAATGATGCGGTAAAGAAGGGCTATTCCGGCACGGCCATTTTTGCCAAAACCCCGCCCATATCAGTTGCATACGGCCTGGGCATAGAGGAACACGACAAAGAAGGCCGGGTTATTACCTTGGAGTACGACGGTTTTTTTCTAGTTAATGTGTATACGCCCAATTCTCAAAACGAGCTGGCCCGCCTGCCCTACCGCATGACCTGGGAGGACGCTTTTTTGGCCCATCTTGTGGCTCTTGACGCCAAAAAGCCTGTAGTTCTCTGTGGCGATCTTAATGTGGCCCACAAAGAAATTGACCTTAAAAACCCCAAGACCAACCGCAAAAGCGCGGGCTTTACCGATGCGGAGCGTGGCAAGCTTACAACCTTGCTGGATGCGGGCTTTGTGGATACTTTCCGCCATCTTTATCCTGATATGGAAGGGGCGTACACCTGGTGGTCTATGATAAGCCAGGCCAGAGCACGCAACGCGGGCTGGCGTATTGATTATTTTGTTGTAAGTGCCCGCCTGGCTGATAAAATAACCGAGGCCAAGATATATGCGGATATATACGGCAGTGACCACTGCCCGGTGGGGTTGACGCTGGAGTCATAGAGCGCACAGCTGCCTCTATGTTCCATGGCACTGCCATCTCGGAACCACGGCCCAAGCTCTGCTTATACTATTTTTGCCTGACATGCAATATTTACGCCCGTTTTCATAGGATGGTACAGAAGTTATAATTGACCACGGGAGGTATCTTTTATGAACAATCCTATGACGGGAGCCCATATGCCAATGCCGCCGTTTGCAGGCCCATCCGGTCCGCCCCAGGACAACAGCATGATGTTGCTGCTTATAATGATGTTGATGGGGCCAAATATGTTCGGCGACAATATGATGATGATGCTTTTGTTCTTCATGATGTTTTCGGGAGGCAGGCTGTTTTAAGGCAGCTTGCACCAAAAAACCACCGTTGCTTGCTTGCGACGGTGGTTTTTGCGTGTAGTCATTGTGTTTGATAGGCCTTTGCTTCGCGGTCTTTAGATGGCATTGTGCGTAAACGCAGCTATGGCGTGCAATGGGATAACCACCACGGCACCCAAGGGGTTGCCGCAAAAGCCGAAGTTATTGCCGCCTACGCCGCAAGGTGTGAAATAATCAGTGCAGCTGCTGCCGATGGGACAGGCCGGCGGTGCGCCCACGTCACACAACATGCGTACAACATGCCTGTCGGCAGACAAAAGTACACCTGTAAAGCCACTGCCGCTTATACCGCCGCTGGTGGTAAAGATGGTTACGGTTTTGCCTATGTTGTCGCACAGGCTGTCAAGCAAAAACATTCCAAAGTTTTCCATAATTTTTTCCTCCCATATGTCTTGCAATATTCAGAGTTGTACACTCCTAATCCATACTATGTTGGGAGGAAAAAACTGTTACAAGTCCGGAAGTCTGTCCAAGCATGTGGACAAAACGCCGTATTTTAAGATATGGTCTTTGTGCATAATATTTTTGAAGGAGGGCGTGATGCTATTTCATAATCCCGCCATTCCGGACTCTATCCGGGATAACTGCATAACAAAACAAGCCTCGCCGACCATAAGGCAGCAAGGCTTGTTTTGGTTTGTCAGTGACACATCCAAAATTAGATGTCCCTGCTCACAACACGATCGCGGTGACGGTCCATCAGGCCATAAAAACTAAGGGCATAAAGTCCCGCCAGGCCGATAAGGGCGTAAATCA
This sequence comes from Defluviitaleaceae bacterium, assembly GCA_009785595.1. GTDB lineage: Bacteria > Bacillota > Clostridia > Lachnospirales > WRAX01 > WQVZ01. The sequence continues at coordinate 27,241 of WQVZ01000010.1, forward strand.
CCCGGCTAACCCATGCGCTCATGCCGCCAAAGATGGCCGCGACAAGGTCAAACTGGAAAAAACCAATTAAGCCCCAGTTTATGGCGCCAATAACTATGAGCGTAAGGCATGTCCACGCTAGATATCTATTGTCCACATCTTTCCCCTCCTTCTTGCATTATATGAAATTTGCATGTTTCACAATTTATTGTGGCGCAAAGATGGGTTATATATGTGTGGTAGATTTTTGTTGACAAATTTTTTATTTGCACGCAATAATATAAGCAAAAAGTTTATAATTTAATTGAAACTTTTTTCAGGTAACTGGCCATTAATAAGGTGGAGGTGGTTGTGTGATGCCCAGCTCGGACACCGCTGTGCGGTTTGATGAAATATACGATGCCACGAACAAAGCGGTGCTGGCTTTTATAACGGCAAAGTGCGGACGTACGGCCGATATAGGCGATATTTTTCAGGAGACATATACGGAGCTGTATGACCTGATGCGCAGGCGTGGGACGGATTATGTAACCCACGAGATGGCCCTGGTTTTGCGCATTGCAAGGCGCAAGGTGGCCCGGTATTATTCCTTGGCCCAGCGGCTGAGCGTCTTTGTTTCCTCCATATCGGTTAATGAAAACGGCGACGAGGTGGATTTGACAGCCCTTGAGACCGACAGCTTTTTAACAGAGGACTTTGTTGTTAACCACAGCTTGCTTGGGGCCGCGCGGCAGTACATAAATTCCAAGCCGGAAGATGTGCAAAAGGTGTTTTATCTTATGTACGATGTGGGTTTGACAATTCCTGAAATAGCCCGGACTCTTAATATTAGCGAATCTGGTGTAAAAAACAAGCTGTACCGTACATTAAAGGAGTTGCGCAAGATATTATCGTAGGGACGAACTGTGTCCGCTAGCTGAAAGGAAGTAGATTATATGAAAGGCAAGGAAATAATTAACAATATTGTGAGAGAAAAGATGCCAGATGTAGAGCAGGTTAGGGAGGCGTGCCACGCTCGGGCTCTAGAGCAAATCAAGCCAGCCAGGCGATTGCGGTGGTCTGCGGTGGCGGCGGTTGTGGTGCTGTGTTTGGTTTTTTCCACGGCGGCATATGCTGTTGGTGTTATGATGAGTGATCGCCTTGACCTGGGCGGGTTTGCGCAGCTTGTAATTATAGATGAAGATGAATGGGATGAAAAGCTTAGGACAGGAGCTTACACCAGGACAATTTATTTTAACCGCAATAACGATGTTTTGCGTCGTTTTGCTACGTGGTTGCCACAATTTCAGCCCGACTTTAGTGCAGAAGACGGGCTTATAATTAACGAAATGCTGGCGGGAAAAATTTTTACTGCCGATGGAGAGCCCTTTGAGCTGATGACGACAAGTTTTGACGGGGTGTATCGGGTTAATGACGGCAGTAAGGTGCTATATAATGCATACGGAGAAGAAATCGGTGTAGTTGAGGTGCGTTTTTCCATAGAAAACGAAGAAATTTTAGACACATACCTCATAACCAGAGAAGTTTTTGAAGCCCAGCATGGATATAATGCCACGCTTAAAGAGGCCGTGGAGTTTTTGGGCCGCGATTTCCATATTCCTGCATCCGTGGGCGAGGGCTTTGAAGCTCCTGCATTTAGGCTGGAAGACTGGTATCGCTCCGACGTTGATGACGAGACCGGCCAATACTTACGCACTGGTGGCAGAAGCGTTGTTGTGCGTTATTTGTACACAGCGGAAAAATATTTCGGGGGTCGCGATATGTTCATGCTTGTGGAAAATGTGCGCAGCGAACATATAACGCCAGTGGAGCTCACCATCGGTGGTGGCGAATTTATAGAGCGGCAAATGGCCGGCATAGTTGTCCATCAACTTGCGTCAGACCGTATGGCAACTTTTATTACATGGGAGCATGATGGACTAATATACACCATTTATCCACCGACAACGTGGATGACAGCTGATATTGAAGAAATTATAAGAAGTATTATTGAATAGCGGATGGGGGCGTGCAATGTGCGCCCCTGTAGTGTTTTGCAGGGGCGATGGCCATCTGCGCTTTACCAATTAACGCAATACCCAAAAACCGGCGCACTCTACCAAAATTGATTGTCGCGGCTATGTGGCTTTGCACATGGATTTTGTCACAGAAGTATGGTAATATGAGATTAATAGAGCGAAATTAGACGGGGGTGACAAAATGGTTATTGATAAACAGTACCAGGATGACATTGATATAATATTGTCCCACAGGCACGACAATGGCGGCGACTATTGGGCCACGGCGGACGGCCGCTTGGCAAAGGGCTCGCCTTTTTCCACATATAATAGCGCGTTGATGTTGGTGGAGCTGGGCATGGAACCTACCGATCCCGTATTACAAACCGTGGCTGATATGTTTTTTGGTATATGGCGGGAAGACGGGCGGTTTAAGTTGTATCCCAGCGGCGGCATATACCCCTGCCACACGGCCTATGTGGCCAGTTTGATGTGCCGCATGGGTTATGTGGACGACCCGCGCATACAAAAGACCCTGCGCCATTTTCTGGACACCCCATATACCGACGGCGGCTGGCGGTGCAAAAAGTTTTCCTTTGGCCGTGGGCCGGAGACAGAGCATTCCAATCCATTTCCTACGCTTAATGTCCTTGACGCCTTTCGGTTTAGCGCATATCTTAACGCCGAGTCTGCCCTTGACGCGGCGGTCGAATTTTTGCTGGCACACTGGACGATTAAAAAGCCCATAGGCCCGTGCCAATACGGCATAGGCACGCGATTTATGCAGGTAGAATTTCCCTTTGGTGGATATAATTTGTTTTATTATGTTTATTGCCTGTCTTTTTATAATAAGGCGAAAAAAGACGCACGTTTTCTTGAAGCCCTGGCGGCCCTGGAAGCTAAAATTATTGATGGGCAAATTGTTGTGGAACGCGTTAGTCCAAAGCTGGCCAAGCTTAATTTTTGTAAAAAAAGGCCAGTCTAGTGAGCTTGCCACCCGGCGGTATCGTGATATTATTGCCAATCTTAGCAAATGACGGGGGCGACCTGTGTTCGCCCGAAAGATTCTGCGTCAAGCCCAGAATGACAACTATCGTAGGGGCGACCGTCCCAGTCGCCCGATTCAATGTACATTTTCGTCCTTTAAAATGCGCCGCCGCATGTGTTATAATAAGCTTGAATGGATGTGGTATGATGATAAAATTGATAATATGTCTGGGCATAGCACTTGTTGTTTTGGGTGGGTGTAGAGGTCAAAGAGACATAACAGAAGGGCTACACGTACACCCTCCGCCAGTTCGTTTTTTATCCATAGAAGAATTTTTGGAAGCTCACATGGCCGTCGCGGATGGTATAGATAATAATTTCGGCTTTGCGAGTAATTTATGGATTGATTTAATAGAAAAGCTGCATTTGCCATTGGGCATACCGGATAGCTACGGACTATTTCACGTTGTGGCGGAAGAATGGAATGTACAGCTTATGTATCTGCCCAAAGAGCTTTTAGAGTCGGAGGAATTAAGGAACGATGCGTTGAGGGATCGATATTTTCGAGATTATTTTCGCCTTTGGATGAGTCGTCCCGGAGTGTCTTTGGATGGTGCGGAACACAGCTTTGAACAGTCGGATAGGTTAGACAGATCTGATAGAATTACATGGCTTATCGACAGAGGACACCTGTCGATAAGCATACCACCGGTTATTCGAGAGAGCATAATAGGAACAGGAAGGGTCAGTGTCGCCGGGATGACCTTCGGTAGCATAGATGACATGATAGGCCACTTTATCCAGATATACACCTTGGACTTGCAGGACAGGGACGCGGTAACGGCGTTTCTTGAGGAGGTTGCGGAATATTGACGGGGAGCAGTGATGATATGCAAATAGACGGATTGATTTTGGTGAAGCCCAATATGGAATGCATTGAAGAGATACGTACTTATCGGCAGGAGTGCCTTGACCATGACGGCGGCTCTCACGGTGACACGGGTTTGGCAGATCTTGAGGATATAGAGGCGTGGATCACCCGCGCCCGCCTATGTGAACACAAAGACACCCTGCCCAACCCGGACTGGGTGACGGCTGACCAATATATGCTTATGCGGCCGGGCGAAGGGCGCATATTGGGCATGATTAATTTGCGCCACTATCTTAATGCTTTTCTGGCCGAATACGGCGGCCATATAGGTTTTGGGGTGCGGCCAACGGAGCGGCGCAAGGGTTATGCTGGAGCAATGTTGATGATGTGTCTGGAAAAATGCCGTCAAATGGGGCTTGATAGGGTGTTGCTAACATGTGACGCAAGCAATGAAGCCAGCCGTCGCACCATAAAGCCTGTGGCGGTGTGTTTGAGCGCGTGGTGAAAAAAGATGGTGCCGAAGACACTGAGTTGTACTGGATTGATTTGACATAACTAAGGAGATAAACATGGACAAATTAAATTTGATAGCAACCGCCACCTTTGGCCTGGAGGCCACAGTAAAGCGAGAGGTAGCCCGGCTGGGTTATGACATTACATCAACCGCCGACGGCAGGATAGATTTTGCCGGGGATGCTGCCGCCATCGCCAGGAGCAATATATGGCTGCGGGCGGCAGACAGGGTGTTGCTGAAGGTAGGCGAATTTAAAGCCGCCACTTTTGATGAGCTTTTTGACCAAACCAAGGCCCTGCCTTGGGAGGACTTTATCCCGCAAGACGGCCAGTTTATTGTAAACGGCAAGTCTATAAAAAGCGGCTTGTTTTCTGTGCCGGATTGTCAGTCCATTGTTAAAAAGGCCGTGGCAGAGCGGCTTAAAATCAAGTACGCTGTGGAGTGGATGCCGGAAACCGGCCCGATTTATAAAATACAGGTGGCTTTGCTTAAAGACGTGGCCACGTTGACCATAGACACCACGGGGGATGGCCTGCACAAGCGGGGTTATCGGGCCATTACATCTGCCGCGCCCATAAAGGAGACCTTGGCCGCGGCTATGATAGAGCTGTCATATTGGCGCAAAAATCGCCCATTACTTGACCCCATGTGCGGCAGCGGCACCATTGCCATAGAAGCGGCACTGATGGCCAAGAACATGGCCCCGGGCCTTAACCGCGCCTTTGTGGCAGAAACCTGGCCCCAAATACCGTCAAAAGCATGGGCCGATGCCAGAGACGAGGCCCGCGGCGCAATATATAATGGGGAAATAGCCCCCATATACGCCAGTGATGTGGATGCAAAGCTGGTGACCCAGGCCAGAGATAATGCCAAAAAGGCTGGGGTGGCCCAATATATTAATTTTGATGTGGCTGATGTGACAGCCGTAAGCTTGCCTGGTGAATACGGTGTGATGATAACTAATCCGCCATATGGCCAGCGCATAGGTCAGGAGGAGCAACTGCACCGTATTTATGCACAGTTGCAGCGGTTGCTTCCCAAGGGCAACACATGGTCGGTATATGTCATTACATCTGACGAGGAATTTCAGCAGCATTTTGGCCGCAAGGCCGATGCGCGGCGCAAGTTGTTTAACGGTGCAACCAAGGCCGAATATTATCAATACCATGGGCCGCGGCCGCCGAAGGGCAATGAGCCAGTGGATAATTAATGGTGAATAGTGAATGTAAAATCACTATACCCAAACAACATTAAAACACCCACACAAAGTTTGACTGGTCAAAACCGCTAAGCACATATGCATGACTTTCTTAAGTTTAGCTTTCGGCTAAGTCATAGGCCAAGCTTTTTACAAAAAAGTTGCCCTGTTATTGACCTGTTTGCTTTGATTGTGCGATTTGTTATAAAGAGAGGCTTCTATATAGCCGTTCAACTTAAAAAGGAACACAAAAATGGGGCCAGTCTGATTGCGTGGAAACGCATCAACTCAGCTATTCCGCATTTTTGTTTGTTGATTAAAATTTAGCGAGCATATATTGTCTCATGACTTTATCGGTGCATTTGATTTTGAGGCGGCAAAGGTGCAAGCTAAAGCCGATAAAAAGAAAAAGAAAACGGTGCAGCATAGCGTCATGCTGCACCGTTTTCTGTCTAAAAATGTCTAAAAACTTTTCTTATACTAGACCTATGTTGTTATACTTTTGCCCCACACTCTCCACAAAAACCAGCACCGGGTACGTTGCTTGCCCCACACTCTCCGCAAAATACCGGCTTACTTGGCGCAGGTGCCGCGGATCTTGTTGGTGCGGCCGAAATTTCATCTTGGGCCATGCCGCATAGCTTTTTAAAGGCTCTGGACTGGCCGCTTAATGCTCCGTACACATCAAACCTAATTTGCGTGCCGGGGGCTACGTCCATATATGTGCTTAACATTCTAATCATAACCCAGCTGTCTATGAAGGCCCGCTTAACAGCCATTGCCACCATCAAGCCCAGGAAAAAGGCCAGCACACCCCAAACACCGCCGCCCAAAAAGCCCAGCAAGCCTACAAACACCAGCACTAACACCAGGCCGATGCCAAGGGTTGCCGCCATGGCCATAAATGTTGTCTTTACGGCGTTGCCTAATATAGGCTTCCAATTTTGCACATATATTACAATGCCGTCTATCGCGCCCTTGGTGGCACTTTGTTCTTTGTCGTAGTTATAGAATATCCAGCCCAGGCAGCACTCGTCAACGTATTTGAGGGCTTTGCCCAATATTTTTTGGCCTATTTTTACCGCGCCGCCCATGCCGGGCAGGCCGCCCAACATGCCGGCTATGCTGCCCAGGCCGCGTTGCAATTCCTGCACGCCCCTGTCAACTAGCCTGTTAAGGGCAAAAAATGCGGCCGCAGTACCTATTTTTGATACCACCTTGTCTTTGCCGTATACCAGCTGGTTTTCTGGTAGCTTGCCTGTTTTTATGGTTTCTGCCAGCACAGCAACGTGGCCAACGCGTATGGCATAGCCAAATATGTTTACAATAAAGCTATAAATACCCACGGCCATAGACAGGCCAATGACCACGGCGAAAAACCCAACCGCTGCATTTATGGTAAAAATCCATATGCTTATGCCTAAAATTATCGCGCCTATAAGTATGGCCACCAGGCGCAGCATAAGCTTTGCCCACACAAAGGGCATGGTCTTGCCCCACAGCTCTTTTGGTTTAAATTTTGTATGTCCTGACATTTATCCAGCCTCCAAAGATATGTAGTTTAGGTAATTACTACACGGCACTGCCACATTCGCTGCAAAACTTTTTGCCGGTCACATCTGTACCACAGGCACAAATGGCCTTGGCGGGTGCTTCCAGCTTGCCGCCGCATTCTGGGCAGAACTTTTTTGTGGATGCGTTTATGGTGCCGCAACCGCCGCAGGTTATGGTGCTTGCAGCTTCTGTTTTGGCTTCCAGCTTGCCGCCGCAGCCGCTGCAAAATTTCCTGCCGTTTTCATTCATGGTTCCGCAATTACAGGCTATTCCGTCCACAATTGCCGCCGGGGCTTCCAGCTTATGGCCGCAGCCGCTGCAAAATTTGCGGCTTTCGTCGTTTGCGGTGCCGCATTTACACATAATGCCGCCCGCGGGTTGGGCCGGTGCCGCCATTTGGCCGCCACAATTGCCGCAAAACCGCATGTCGGCTGCGTTTGCTGTGCCACAAGCAGCGCATTGCACCTGTTGTGCCGCGTTTTGGTTGCCGCCTTGCCCTCTATTCATCAATCCCTGCATCAATTGGTTGCCTACAGACATGCCCGCGCCCATGCCCAGGCCTTTTACTGCGCCTCTTATCAATGGCATACACACAACTCCTCTCAAAATTTGTCGCACTGTGTCGGTAAATATATTTTCAACAGTGTACCACATATATACCAATATATCAAGGCATTTTGCGAAAAAGAACATGGAAAAGCCGCCCAATTGGGCGGCTGTGGTATTATGCAGAGGCAGTCTTGGCTGACTGCAAACATTATGGAATAGCCAATTCCAATTGTGAATCCCGCGTCCACACCTTCATGGACGCATCATATATAGCTGTGTTGTAACCTGCTGTGCGTAAGGCCAGACCGGCCATGGCGGCGCGTGCGCCCAATTGTCAGCAGGGTACAATAAAGTCCTTTTTGTTTATGCCTGCGTTGTCCATTATGGACGTTATTTTGTCTGTATCTATAAAGTAGCGGGCGGGGGAGGCATCAAGAAACTTGGTATGGCTAACATTAATGGCACCGGGGATATGGCCGCCCCGTGGGTTGCCGTAAAGGTCTATGCCGGTGTATTCCTCCAAAGTGCGTACATCCAGAATTTTAATGGAGCCAAGACCGTCCAAAATATCCTGTGTGGATACTATATAACCCGGGGTGATTGCGGTGGTATAGTCGGCGGGACTTGGCGCGGGTTCTTCGGTACTTTGGGGCAAATAGACCGCGGCGGGCCAGCCGCCATCCAGCACAAAAATATCCCCGTGGCCATAATGTTTTGCCACAAACCAAAACCTGGCAGGGGCGCGTCCGTTGCCGTCGTCATAAACCACTATTTTGCAGGCATTTGTTATACCCAGGCGGCCCATCATCGCGGTAAAATTAGCCCGGGACATAAAGTCATCGCCCTCTTTTAGCAAAGGATCACCGGGAATGTGGACAGCACCCTGTATATGGGATTTTTCGTATTCCTCGCGGTTTCTGGCGTCTAAAATCAAGTATTCGGTGATATTTTCGGCCAGCTCGCGGGCTGTGATAAGGATTTTCAAGTGTAATCACCCCTTTGTTTGTTGTACCGATTATACAACCGGGGGCGGGCTGTGTCAATAAAATTTAAGAGCCAAAACATGATATATCACAGACTCTCCCTGGGCTCCATGGCCTTCAAACCTGTAGAAGGGCATTAGGATGCTGTCTTCTATGTCATATACAAGCTGATATCCGGTTAGGTGGATTTTGCCGATGTGGTCGCGTGGCAGTTGATTAAGTGCGGCTCTGATAGTGATTATATCAGCCGCGCCCAGGCTTTCGTAATCAAAAAAGAAATGGTCGGCGCTTATAATATTGCCGCCGGTGTCCATGGTGATGTGGGTGGGAAAGGCGTGGTTTGGCAGGCCGGACAGATGTGTACTGTGTTTAATAACAATATGGTTGCCGTCTCGGCTTATTTCTGCGTCGTAGGGCATGTCATGCAGCAAAAACCGGCTCATAAAGTCCTTGGCAATTGCCAGGGCTTCTTTGTCGCTGACTGTTTCATTGTCAAGGCCAATTTGCAGGTTTTCATATTCCAACAAATCAAAAAATTTATGAATACGAAGAACGTCGTCGGATGTGCTTGCTTCAAAGTAATCGTCCAGCTCTGTAATTTCGGCACTGTCCATGCCAAAAGCCGAAAGAAAACGCCAAAAACACTGCTCTTCGTGGAGATTATACACAGGCAGATACA
>WQVZ01000011.1 GCA_009785595.1 Defluviitaleaceae bacterium
CAAACCGCCGGAAGAAAAACCGGAAGAACCAAAACCCATAAAAAAAGCCATCCCGGCTGATATACAGAAGGCATTGGCGGACTGGGGCAATTTCATCAAAGATTTTGAGCCTAATTTTGCCCCATTTATCGCGAAAACCAAGGCGGGATATCTGGAGGACGAATTTCTATACATCATCTGCCCTGACCTTTTTACCGAAAGCCATCTGCGCAACCGCACGGAATTTATACAGGACAAGCTGCGCGGTCGCTATGGGGTGGATTTTTCCATCAACGTTTTGGCCAAAAACTTTTATGACGACCGGCATAGACGCAAATATAATATTGAGGATGATTTTGCCTATGCGTCCGATATGGACAAGTTGCGCGGCATGATAGATTACGATATCGAGGAAGTGTAGGGGTTTGTAACGGGCGGCCGCGAGGGTCGCCCCTACTGTCCAAATGTAATATGCATCGTCATTGCGGGCTCGACACGCATCTCCGTAAGCCGGCTAAAGCCGGGAGATCACGGATCAAGTCCGGAATGACGATGCAATTATTGTAGGGGCGAGCTGCGCTCGCCCGGTTAATTTGGTATAAAACATACAAAAAATGGAAAAACTTCCCATAAACATGTTAAAGGAAGCTGAATTATATGAAAAGATATCTACGTATTTCTGTGGTGATGATGATTGTGGCTATGGTAGGCTTTGCCGCAGGGCTTGTGATGCTTTATGGCAGTGGCGGTGGTGGAGACAGGGCCGGGGCTGCTGCTTTCAGCGTTGCCCAGCCGGAGGTTATTGATATTCCACAGCAACACCATCAGGATATGGACGAAGACGTCATGGAACAAACAGACGATGTCCCGCGTATTTCTGAAAACACCCTGATGATTTACGACTATCATCAGCCGGAGACAGGCGACCACGAGAGGATTGTGGAGCATCCCTCCCGCATCTTACTTAATATGACCGAGGAGGAGCTGGCCGCCTTGATGGTGGACTGGCAAGTGCTATCTTTTACTTCTGATGAGGTGCATTTGCGTCAAAACGAAGCACTGGAACACCGGGAGTTTACAATTGGTGTGCACGAAGGGTATATCGCGGTTTTTTACAACAGTGATTATGGTATAAAAGAGCTAACTGGCCGGCCAATATCTGCTTTGGCTCCGGAGGAGCAAGAGCGATTGATGGAGGGCATAAAAGTTGTGGGCAATGAAGAGCTGATGCGCGCCCTGGAGGACTTTAGCAGCTAGCCATAGTGGTCTTTAAGCTAAAAGATGTGGGGAATTTATCGTTGTTGAAGCTATAATTCCATTGGGCATCGCCCACCTGCTCCATGCCGCCCATATCACACATATGTTCTTTGTATTCGTTGAAATAGTCTATGCGCAAACCCGCCGACGCAAGGGCGTTTATTATATCCGACAATGTGTGCATCCAAAAATAAGTCTGGACGCCGCCCTTTGCCGGGGACGCGTAACCGCCTATCCATTGGTCGATATCGGGCTGCTTACCAAAATATGGATATTTCACCTCCATGATATTATCCGCCATTTTCTGTTCATCCAGCATCATGTAAAACGGATGGGCTTCAAAAATATAGAAAAAACCGTCGTCTTTTAGTAAATGACGTATGGTGCGTCCCCATTTTTTTAGATCAGGCAGCCAGCCAATGGCCCCTTCGGAAGTAAACACCACGTCGTATTTTTCGTTATGTTTGTCCGTTAGTTGCATAATATCGCACTCTATAAAATCCACATTGGTGATACCCAAATCCGCCGCCAGCTTTTTGGCGTACATTACGTTATCTGGCACCAAATCAACACCAACGGCCATATCTCCCATTTGGGCCAGCAAAATAGTGTCTGCACCTGTGTTGCATTGCAGGTGTATTATTTTTTTGCCGTGCAAACAGCCAAGCTCGTTTTTTATGTGCGGGTTTAGGTGGTGTGTGCCTTCCAAAAACTTTTTCTTGAAAGAATGGTAGTGGTCTTGGGACACCTGGCTCCATGCATGTTTGTTTGATTCTATTTCTTTCATTGTTTGCCTCCTTAAAACGGGCGGCAAAATGCCGCCCCTACGGCCTGCCGGCCAAAAACTCTATGACATACTCTTCCAGTACCATATCTTCCTCGAACATACGGGTGGCGTGGTCCACCCCTACATATCTAAAGTGCCATGGCTCGTATATGATATTGGTGATGTCCTGCTTGTGGTAAGGATAGCGCAAAACAAATCCGTAGCGATGGCTGTTTTGGGCCAGCCATTGCCCTTCCGGCGTTTGGCCGAAGCTGGCTGTTAGGTTGCGATAGTGGTATGCAACAATATCTACAGCCAGGCCCAGGTTATGCTCGCTGCTGCCCGGATATGCCACCACGCGACGGGCGGCTTCGCGGGCCTCTTCGTATTCCAGGCCCGTGCCCATCTGGCGGTTTACTTGATTATCAAACAACGTGCGCTGGCGGGAAACCGAGCGATGAGAGGAAATAACCATAGGGGCAAGGCCATAATATCTGGCACTGTCCATCATATCATGCAGGGCTTGGGCTGCACGGGCATCAAAATAATGCCCGCCGCCTATTGCTGTCAGCGTCGGTGCAAAATAATATGGTAGAAAGTTATAGCGGTTTACAAGGGCAAGATACCAGGGCAAAAGACTGTTGTTCACCACATTGCCGTTTTCATATACCCCCTCTATATGTATGTCTGTATCATCCGGGGATGTGTCTGTATTGCCTGGAAGTTCAGGCGTATATTCAGGTTCTGTTGGTTCTTGATTTTGCTGGGGTGCATCGCCTATTTGAAAATCCACCGGCTCTGCTTCTGTCACGGCTATGGGCGGCGAACCAAAAAAGGTGTCGAATACCAAAAAAACACCATAACCAATGGCGGCAAGGGCCAAAACACTGACAAATCCCACCAAAAATGCCCTAAACGGCCTTATTTTCCCGTGTCTTCTTCTCTGCATGTTGCCGTATTACCTCCCCTAATTGCTAATAATTCTGGATGATGTGCTGGTATGGGAAACCAGGCCCAGGTTATGCACTTCGTCACTTATATAAACAGTTCCGTCGGTAATTATGCTTATGGCGTCAAATTCCCAGTTTTGCGGCAAAAACACGGTCAGTGTGCCGGTATTTCTAAGGCTAACAGAGCCAATGTTTGCGTCACGCACCTCTATAATCCCGCTGTTGGCGTCCCATTGGATATGATATGTGCTGCCCCAATCACCCATAAAGCGCAAGCGATTATCCATGTTAAGAGAAATATCGGCACCATTGTCGCCGATGAGAATAGGGCTGCCATCGTGCAAAAGAATTTTTACGTCGCTGTGGCCAAGGGTGATAAAAATGGTGTCATAGGCTTCGGCCGGCATGGTAAAATGATCGGAAAAACTGGTAGAACCATTGTTGACAAAGTTTTCTGCCCATGCCTCAATTTCTTCTGTAAAAGACTCTGCCCATACCTGTAAATCTGTTGCCCAACCCATCTCAATTTCTTCTGCGAAAGACTCGCCCCAGGCTTGCATTTCGCCGCCCCATTCTCTCCATCCGCCTCTTGAAAAAGGAGAAGCGGGCATTGGTGGTATTGAAGGTATAGCCGGTATGGCCGGCATTACAAAGGTATCAAAAGCCGGTATCTCTGCAAAGCGGAATTCCGTCTGGGGAATCCTCATGACATGTGAATCCATAGTCACCACCGAGGACGATTGCATTTGGTTAACAGCGCGGCTAAGAAATATGACGCCGGGTATGGTGACAGCTGCAACCAATGCCAAAAACCCTGCCAAAATTATGATAACAATAACCATGGTGCGGCTTTTTTTGGCCACGGGCGCGACGAGTACGGCTGGTTCGGGAGCCGGGCCGTTGCTTATTGGCTCATCCCTTAAGTCTTTATAATCCATAAATTACCCTCCTTTTATTTGGTAACGCAAAACACGCAACTCTGGTTCCATATACGGCGGCGAATGGGAAAAGTTTGTGTGAAACAGGTTTAATGCACGCCTTTTGCGAAAAATGAAATTTTTTCGGGGGTTTACTTGCGAGTATTATGCGCAAAATAATGGCGGAGGGGAAGACGATTGAAAATAATTTCTGACAAAAGCCTTGTGTGCTTTTTGCATGACCTGCGCCGTCTGCTAGTGTATTTTAAAAGCCAAATGCCGGAGCGCATAGACTTTATAAACATAGAAAGCTTTTATTTTTATATGTTTTTGGGGTTTCCCGACAAGGGCCGGGAGCTTACAACCCTGATGGGCATCATAGACCCCTATATCCCCATGATAATTTCGCCACAAAACCTAGAGGAAGTGGTAAGTGCATACGAGGAGGGAGACACAAGCCATTTAGCCAACCTAGAGGAGAATTTTATGGGTCGGTCCAAATTTATTTTTATGAATTCTGTTATGATGGCCCAGGGGGCAGATTGGGATAATATTGTGGCCATATGTCTTAGGATACGCGAGGTAAAGTCGCAACAAACCACATTTGCGTAAAGTCATTTATGGTTTAATTTTATAGTGTTCCAACACCGGCTGTCAATGTGTTTTTTATTGGCAGTTTTTATTTTACTTTTTTGGAAAATGTGTTATAATGAAGGATATGCGTTTTTGGGAGGTAGGCTTGATGGAAAGATTTAAGATAGTATCGGATTTTAAACCAACGGGAGACCAGCCACAGGCCATTGATGCCTTGGTGGCGGGCCTTGAAGGCGATTGCAAATTTGCCACGCTGTTAGGTGTTACCGGTAGCGGCAAAACCTTTACCATGGCTAATATCATTGAGCGCATACAGCGGCCTACCATTGTAATGGCCCACAACAAGACCCTGGCCGCCCAACTGTACAATGAGTTTAAAGAATTTTTTCCGAATAATGCGGTGGAATATTTCGTAAGTTACTATGATTATTATCAACCCGAGGCCTATGTGCCCAGCAGTGACACATATATCGAAAAAGACAGCGCCATTAACGAAGAAATTGACAAACTGCGCCACAGTGCCACGGCGGCTATTGCAGAGCGGCGAGATGTGGTTATAATCGCCAGTGTGTCCTGTATATACGGCCTGGGCAGCCCTATTGACTATAAAAATTTGGTAATATCACTGCGGCCGGGTATGATGCGGGATAGGGACGAGTTGTTGCGGAAGCTGGTAGATATACAATACAACCGTAACGACCTTAATTTCCAGCGTGGTACATTTCGCGTGCGCGGCGATGTGGTAGAAATTTTTCCCGCAAACTCTGACGGGACCGCCATTAGAGTTGAGTTTTTTGGCGACGAAATAGAACGTATTACGGAGATAGATTCGTTGACCGGCGAAGTTATGGCCGCCCGTACCCATGTTTCTATATTTCCCGCGTCTCATTATGTCACCACCAGAGAGAATTTGGATCGGGCCATAAACGACATAGAAGAAGAGTTGGCAGAGCATATCACTTTCCTGCGCGGACAGGACAGGCTGTTGGAGGCCCAGCGCATTGCCCAGCGCACCCACTTTGACATAGAAATGATGCGCGAAATGGGCTTTTGCAGCGGCATAGAGAATTATTCACGCCATTTGGCGGGCAACAAGCCCGGCGACACGCCCCATACGCTGTTAGACTATTTTCCTGAGGATTTTTTGATAATTGTGGACGAAAGCCATGTGACACTGCCCCAATTTAGAGGCATGTACCTTGGCGACCGCAGCCGCAAGCAAACCCTGGTGGAATACGGCTTTAGGTTGCCAAGCGCTATGGACAATCGCCCCTTACGTTTTGATGAATTTGAAAGCAAAATAAACCAAATGTTGTTTGTGTCCGCTACACCGGCGGTGTATGAACGAGAGCACAGTGGCCTGCTGGCGGAGCAAATTATACGTCCTACGGGCTTGGTTGACCCGGAAATAACCATAAAACCTATCACCGGCCAGATAGACAGCTTGATGACGGAAATTAAGGCAACCACAGACGCGGGCCACAAGGTGCTGGTGACAACCCTAACCAAGCGCATGGCCGAAGACCTAACGGATTACCTAAAAAACAGTGGTGTTGCTGTGCGCTATTTGCATTCTGACATAAAAACCCTGGAGCGGCTGGAAATTATCCGCGACCTGCGCATGGACGTTTTTGACGTGCTGGTGGGCATAAACCTGCTACGTGAAGGGCTGGACATACCCGAAGTGGCTCTGGTGGCCATACTAGACGCCGATAAAGAAGGCTATTTGCGTAGCGAGACCTCACTGATACAGACCATAGGCCGCGCCGCCCGCAATTCTGCCGGACGTGTGGTAATGTACGCTGACAATGTCACCAAATCCATGCGCCATGCCATCAGCGAAACCAACCGCCGCCGCGGTATACAGCTTGAATATAACAAAGAACACGGCATAACCCCTCAAACCATCATCAAAAAGATCCACGACATCATCCAGGCCACCCTATCCGTAGAAGACAACAAAAAGAAAGGCCCGAAGCTGGACAAAGACCCAGAATCTATGGACAGAACAGAGCTTATCGCCCATATCAAGTCCATAGAGAAAGACATGAAGCAGGCCGCGGGGGATTTACATTTTGAGCGAGCGGCGCAGCTACGGGATAAATTGTTTAAAGTAAAGAAATTATTATGAGGGACGAATTATGTGGAGAGCTTCGCCGCGTAAGCACAATCGCTTAAAAGGGTATGATTATAGCAAAAGCGGCGCGTACTTTGTGACCATATGCACAAAAGGCCACGCGCAATTGTTTGGTGAAATTGCACCGCGTCTATCTGCAACCAATGTAGGGGCGGCATTTTGCCGCCCGGAATTGTCGCCAATTGGAAAATTGGTGGAATCGGAAATATAGCACCTGTCCAGTACATATGACGGCATCTGCGTTGCCTATTATGTCATCATGCCGAATCACATACATATGATAATCGTCATCGACAATATAATCGGGCGGCAGAATGCCGCCCCTACATTGTCTCGGATGATGAATCAGTTTAAGCGGGCTGTTTCGATGAAAGCCGGCTTCTCCCCCTGGCAAAAATCTTTCCATGACCACATAATACGCAACGAAGCCGATTACATACGCATTGCCCAATACATAGAAAACAATCCGGCCAAATGGGAAGATGATAGGTACTATGCGGGGCAACAATCCGCAACCAATGTAGGGGCGGCATTCTGCCGCCCGAATCAAATATAAAGTGAGGTAAACACGTGCCACAAGACAAAATAATAATAAAAGGCGCAAGAGAAAACAACCTAAAAAACATAGACCTGGAGATACCGCGGGATGCCCTGGTGGTGCTGACAGGGGTATCGGGCAGCGGCAAGTCGTCCTTGGCTTTTGAGACATTGTATGCCGAGGGCCAGCGGAGATATATGGAGAGTTTGTCCAGCTATGCCCGTCAGTTTTTGGGACAGATGGAAAAACCCGATGTGGACAGCATTGACGGGCTGTCGCCGGCTATATCCATTGACCAAAAGAGCACGAACCAAAACCCGCGGTCTACCGTGGGTACGGTGACGGAGATTTATGATTATCTGCGGCTGTTGTACGCCCGGGTTGGTATACCACATTGTCCAAAGTGTGGCAGGGAGATTGCCCGCCAGACGGTGGATCAAATTGTTGACCAGATAATGGAGCTGGCGGAGGGTACGCGGCTACAATTGCTGGCCCCGGTGGTGCGCGCCCGCAAAGGCGAACATACAAAACTGCTGGAAGACGCCAAGCGCAGCGGATATGCCCGCGTGCGGGTAAATGGCTCTGTGTACGAGCTTACCGAAGAAATTAAGCTGGAGAAAAACAAGCGCCACAGCATAGAGATTGTGGTTGACAGAATTGTGGTGAAAGAGGGCATAGAAAAGCGTTTGTCGGAGAGTGTGGAGACGGTAATGGGCCTTACCGACGGAATATTGCTGGTGGATGTGGACGGGCAACAGGAATTAAGCTTTTCTCAGAATTTTTCTTGCCCTGACCACGGCATAAGTCTGCCGGAAATAGAGCCGCGGATGTTTTCATTCAACAATCCTCAAGGGGCCTGTGGGGAATGCAGTGGCTTGGGCTTTAAAATGGAATTTGACCCCGAACTTATTGTGCCTAACCCAGACCTTTCTATCAACCAGGGAGCCATAACCGCCCCGGGGTTTAACCAATCCGGCAAAGAAAGTTCTTGGACAGGCAATGTTTTTGCGGCCCTGGCAAAGCATTATGACTTTAGCACCACGGTGCCTTTCAAAAAACTGCCCATTAAAATACGCGACATCATTTTTTACGGCAACGATGGGGAAAGCTACCCCACATACTACAAAAGCCAAAGCGGCGAACAGCGGGTATATATGCACCATTGGGAGGGTATTGTGCCTGCCCTTAACCGCCGATATAAAGAGACAGGCAGCGAATGGAGCAAAGCCCAATACGAAGGATATATTACCAACATAGAATGTGGAGCCTGCGAAGGCAAGCGTCTACGGGAAGAAATGTTGGCAGTGACCGTGGGCGGCGTTAATATTGCGGATATTGCCGCCATGCCTGTGGTGCGCCTTAACGAATTTTTCGCTGCCCTAACTCTCAGCCCTATGCACACCACCATTGCAGAGCGTATACTTAAAGAAATTAAGGCGCGCTGCGGCTTTTTGGTGGATGTGGGATTGGATTATCTTACCCTGTCACGTTCTGCCGGTAGCCTTTCCGGCGGCGAGGCTCAACGTATACGTCTGGCCACCCAAATAGGCAGTGGGCTGGTGGGTGTGGTATATATTTTGGATGAGCCCAGCATAGGTCTGCACCAGCGGGACAATAGCAAGCTGCTAAAGACCCTAAAACACCTGCGTGACCTGGGCAACACCCTTATTGTGGTGGAGCACGACGAGGACACCATGCGGGAAAGTGATCATATTGTAGACATTGGCCCGGGTGCCGGCACCCATGGCGGTGAGGTGGTTTTCTCCGGCACAGTGGAAGAAATTTTGAAATTTGAAAAATCCATTACCGGCGCGTATATGAGCGGCCGCAAGGCCATAGATGTGCCGAAACAGCGGCGGCCCAAGGGCGGCGCCAAGCTGCGCATAACTGGTGCCGCCGAAAATAATCTGAAAAACATAGATGTAGACATACCACTGGGGCTTTTTGTTTGCGTAACCGGTGTGTCTGGCAGTGGCAAGTCCTCGCTTATAAACGAGGTACTGTACAAACGTCTTGCCCGGGACCTAAACCGCGCTAAAATAAAACCCGGCCGCCATGAGGACATAACCGGCCAAGACGAGCTGGATAAAATCATCAACATAGACCAAAGCCCCATTGGCCGCACGCCCCGGTCTAATCCAGCCACATATACCGGGCTGTTTGACCTGGTGCGGGATCTCTTCACCCAGGTGCCGGAAGCCAAGGTGCGGGGCTATCAAAAAGGCCGCTTTTCATTTAACGTGCGCGGCGGCCGTTGCGAAGCCTGCAATGGTGATGGTATAATAAAAATAGAGATGCACTTTTTGCCGGATATACACGTACCCTGCGAGGTATGCCAGGGCAAGCGGTACAACAGGGAAACCCTGGAAGTACGCTACAAAGGCAGCACTATTGCCGATGTGTTGGACATGACCGTGGAGGAGGCCCTGACCTTCTTTGAAAATCTACCCCGCTTGCGGGAGAAAATACAAACCCTGCATGATGTGGGCCTTGGGTATATCAAACTGGGCCAAAGCTCCACCACATTGTCCGGCGGCGAAGCCCAGCGTGTAAAGCTGGCCACAGAGCTATCCCGCCGCAGCACCGGCCGCACCATATATGTGCTGGACGAACCCACCACCGGCCTGCACATGGCCGATGTACACCGCCTGGTGGATATCTTGCAAAAACTAACCGACGGCGGCAACACCGTCATTGTCATTGAGCACAACCTGGACGTCATTAAAACCGCCGACCACATAATAGACCTTGGTCCGGAGGGTGGCGATGGCGGCGGCACCATTGTGGTGTGCGGCACACCGGAGGAAGTGGCGAAAAAGAGGAAATCATATACGGGGCAGTATTTGAAAAGGGTGTTGAAATAGGACAACTGTTCTCGGTCGCCCGATATAATTAAAAAAATAAAGAAAATAACATAAATGAGGGATAAACCATGATATTATCAGGACTGGAGATTGCGAAAAAGGCGCTGGCAGGTGAGGAAATTATCATACGCCCTTTTGACCCGGCAAAGGTGGGGCCAAATAGTTATGATCTGCATTTGGCGGACAAGCTGGTGGTGTACGAGGACGAGGTGCTGGACATGAAGCAACAGGCCAAGACGCGGGAGATTACTATTCCCGCGGAGGGTATTGTATTGCAACCGGGCAGGCTGTATCTTGGCAGCACTGTGGAGCATACCGAAACATTAGGTTATGTGCCTATGTTGGAGGGGCGGTCGTCTATGGGGCGACTGGGCATTAGCATACATGTGACAGCTGGCTTTGGCGACGTGGGTTTTAAGGGATTTTGGACGCTGGAGATACATTGTCTGCATCCAGTACGCATTTATGCTGGCGAGCGCATTTGCCAGATATATTATCACAAAATTGAGGGAGAATATGTTCCGTATCAAGGAAAATACCAGGGCAATACGGGTGTGCAGGCCAGCATGAAGTATAAAGACAGGTGATAGGAGGCAGGAAGATGAGGAAAGAGTTGGACACCAGATATGACCCCAAGGCTGTGGAGGACAGGTTGTATGCCCATTGGGTAAAGCAAAAATACTTTCATGCTGTGGCGGATGAAACAAAAACCCCATACACAATCATGATGCCACCGCCTAATGTTACGGGCCAGCTGCATTTGGGCCATGCCCTTAATCTGACATTGCAAGATATTTTGATAAGATGGAAAAAAATGCAGGGTTTTAACACCTTGTGGATGCCGGGGACAGACCACGCCGCCATTGCCACCGAGGTAAAAATTGTGGAGAAAATGGCTGCGGAGGGCATTAAGAAGGTAGACATTGGCCGGGAGGGCTTTATGGAGCGGGCCTGGGCCTGGTATGATGATGTTGGTGGGGTAATTTCTAATCAGTTTCGCAAGCTGGGTGTGGCTGCCGACTGGGACAGAGAGCGTTTTACCATGGACGAAGGGCTTTCCGATGCGGTGTTGGAGGTTTTTGTGCGCCTGCATGAAAAAGGGCTTATTTATCGCGGCGAGCGGCTGGTAAACTGGTGTACCCACTGCAAAACATCCATATCCGATGCCGAGGTGGAGCACGAAGACCAAAAAGGCGGCTTTTGGCATTTTAAATATCCCGTAAAGGACATGCCCGGCACATATGTGGAATTTGCCACCACCCGGCCGGAGACCATGCTGGGAGACACAGCCATTGCCGTTAACCCCAATGACGAGCGGTATCAGCACCTTATAGGCAAAACCGCTGTGATGCCCATTTTGGGTCGCGAAATACCCATTATTGCTGATGATTATGTGAAAACAGACTTTGGCACGGGCATGGTAAAGATAACCCCTGCACACGATTTTAATGACTTTGAAATTGGTGTGCGCCACAACCTGCCAAAGATAAATATAATGAACGATGACGGTACCATCAACGAAAACGGCGGCAAATATGCCGGTATGGATAGATATGAAGCCCGGGAAGCCATTGTGCTGGACATGGATATGCGCAATCTTTTTGTGAAAAAAGAGGTGTTGGAGAATTCCATTGGCGGCCATGACCGTTGCCGCACTGTGGTGGAGCCGCTGATGAAGCTGCAATGGTTTGTTAAGATGGAAGGTCTGGCAAAACCTGCCATTGATGCCTATAAAAATGATGAGTTACGTATTGTGCCGGAGCGTTTTGGCAAGGTGTATTTACACTGGCTGGAAAATATACGGGATTGGTGCATATCCCGCCAGTTGTGGTGGGGCCACCGTATACCGGCGTATTATTGTGCCTGCGGTGAGGTAACTGTAGCCAAAGCGGCACCCGATGCATGCTCAAAATGTGGCGCTGTGGAACTTAAACAAGACGAAGACAGCCTAGACACCTGGTTTTCTTCGGCATTATGGCCTTTTTCCACCCTTGGCTGGCCGGAGCAAACCCCGGAACTTGCGCACTTTTATCCAACAAATGTGCTTGTAACCGCCTACGAAATATTGTTCTTTTGGGTTGTGCGCATGGTCTTTAGCGGTATAGAATTTATGGGACAACTGCCCTTTAAAGATGTATTTATACACGGCATTATGCGGGATGAGCAAGGGCGCAAAATGAGCAAATCCCTTGGCAACGGCATTGACCCATTAGAGGCCATAGAAAACTACGGCGCAGATGCCTTGCGTTTTAGCCTAACCACAGGCAATGCCCCTGGTAATGACCTGCGTTTTTACATTGAGAAGGTTGAGGCGTCGCGGAATTTCCTTAACAAAATATGGAACGCCGCCCGGTTTATTATGATGAATCTGGGTGATGCGGAGCCCACGGCAGAAATTGATGACCTTACCGCCGCCGACAGATGGATTATAGCAAAAGCCAATCGTGTAGCTGCGGAAGTTACCCAAAACCTGGATAATTATGAGCTGGGCGTGGCCGCCGACAAGGTATATACCTTTATGTGGGATGAGTTTTGTGATTGGTATATAGAAATGGCCAAACCGCGGCTGTATAACGAAGCGGACACCACGCGTGACGCGGCCCTGTGGACCCTGCGCCATGTGCTTATATCAGGCCTAAAAATGTTGCATCCATTTATACCATTTATTACCGAAGAAATATTCACAACCGTAGGCGGCGGCGACACCATTATGACCGCCCAATGGCCGGTTTTTGCCGCTGAGCATGATTTTGCCGCCGAAGAAGCCGAAGTGGAGCAAATAAAAGAGGCCATACGAGCCATGCGTAATTTGCGGTCTAATATGAACGTGCCACCATCACGCAGGGCCAAGGTTTTTGTGGTGTCCGAAAGTTGTGAGGTGCGTGGTATTTATGAGCGCGGCGCAAAATACATTATGGCACTGGCATCGGCGGCAGAAGTAACCGTGCAGGCAGATAGAGACGGCATAGAAGCCAATGCTGTGTCCATCGTGGTGCCCGGGGCGGAGATTTTTATGCCCTTTGCAGATTTGGTGGATATAGAAAAAGAAAAGGAGCGGCTGGCAAAAGAAGTGGCGAAGCTGGAGCAGGAAGTTGGGCGCGTGACAGCAAAGCTTAACAATCCGGGTTTTGTTGGCAAAGCACCGGCTAGTATCATAGAAGAAGAGCGGGCCAAAGAAGCTAAGTATGGTGAGATGCTGGCGGCGGTGCGGGAGCAGTTAAAAGCCATAGGCGGTTGAGTAAACCGGGCGGCAAAATGCCGCCCCTACGGTATATATACTGCCCGGGCGACCGTAATGAATTTGCACAAGGACGTGAATAGACCATGACTTTTGATGAAGCGCATAAATATCTTATGGCCACATACGGCCCGGGCAAAAAGAAGGGCTTAGATGCCATGAAACAAGCCCTGGCACTGCTGGGAGACCCGCAAAAAGAGCTAAAAATTATACATGTGGCCGGCACCAACGGCAAGGGGAGTCTGTGTGCCATGCTGGGGTCGGTGTTGGTTAGTGCGGGTTATCGTGCAGGGTGCTTTACATCGCCGCATTTGCAAACCATCCACGAGCGCTTTGCCATTAACAACCGCATGATAACCGATGATGACTTTGCCCGGCATCTAGCCGGGATTGCGGGCGTAAGCCGCCAGCTTTTTGGCCCGGATGACACATTTAGTTATTTTGAAGTGCTGACGCTGATGGCTTTTACGTATTTTTGTGAGCAAGATGTGGATGTATTGCTGCTGGAGGTAGGTATAGGCGGCCGTCTGGATGCCACAAATGTGATAGATGCGCCTGTTTTGTCTGTTATAATGTCCATAGGTATGGACCATATGGAGATTTTAGGCGACAACATACAGGATATTGCACGAGAAAAAGCGGGAATTATAAAAGAAAATTGCCCGGTGGTATTGTATGATGACCAGCAAGTGGTGTATACTGTTATGGAAGACATTGCGGCTACAAAAAACTCCAAAATATACCGCGCGGCAGATGTTGCGGTAGATGTGCTGGAAGCCAGTGCAAAAAGCACAAAGTTTTTGACCACGGGTGAATATTTCGGCGGCATTTGCATAGAACTAAACCTAATGGGGCAATATCAGCTGGAAAACGCCCGCTGTGCCATTGCCGCCGCCGCCGCGTTAAATGACGCGGGTTTTAACATCGGTGCCGAGGACTTAAAAGAAGGTCTGGCTGGTGTAAAATGGCCGGGGCGTATGGAAATTGTGGCCGAAAACCCAATGGTTATACTGGAAGGGGCCCACAACCTGCAAGGTGCCGTGGCCGCCGCCCGTAATATGCACAGTCTTTTTGGCGGCAAAGATATTACCCTTGTGATGGGTATTTTAAATGACAAAGAATACACCGAAATTGTAAAAACCCTTGCCGGCCCTGCCGCAAAGGTGGTTTTTACCAAGCCTATATATGACTTTAGGGCCGTGCAGCCCACAGAATTGGCCCGCGCCCTGGGCAAAACTGATAAAGAAGTGCATGTGATAGAGAATTGCAAGGCCGCCATGGCTAAGGCCATAGAAATAACCGGCGCGGATGGGGTTGTGTTTTGTTCCGGTTCGCTGTACCTTGTGGGAGATATAAGAGACCTTTATAAGGGGGGACTGTTGATATGATTGATTTTAACGAAGAATTAAAAAAGTATAAACCCGTGTTGGGTGTGGAAGAATTGCAAGACGGCGTAAGCGGCAATGACGTGAAGGATATTATGGAGCTGTTGCAACATTTATCCGGAAAGGTGGTTGCGCCCGGAAAGGAAAAGGAGTGATACATATGGATATGTTGCTGTACAAAAAAGCCAGCGATATGTCCCGGGCATATTACAACAGGGGCCTGCGCTTTGCCAACGAGGGCGAGCTAACCCCGGCCATCCAGTGCCTGGTATCCAGCTTGCGCATCGACAAAAAAAATACCCAGGCCCGCAATCTTCTCGGGCTTTGTTATCACGCTATCGGCCGTGTGGGTGACGCCCTGCGGGAATGGGTGATAAGCACTAATTACAGCGAAGACGATAATCCGGCCAAAAGATATCTTGATAGTTTTCAAGAAGATATGCATGGCCTTGAACGATATTCCCAAGGGCTGCGCAATTACAACGAAGCCCTGCAATTTATATCCCAAAACAGCGAAGATTTGGCTACCATACGCCTTAAACGAGCCACGGAGCTTATACCTAACTTTACCGACGCCCTAAATTTGTTGGCTCTTTTTTATATGAAAAACGGCGATAAGATAAAAGCGGCGGCCTTGGTGGAACGGGTTTTGGCCATAGACAAATCCAATCCCGCGGCCCGGCAATATTATAAAGAGGTGTTTCAAAAAAGAGTCCCCGTGTTGCGTAAACCTGGGCCGGATTCGACCACAAGCAGCGGCCCCAACACCCAGAAACCACCCGCCAGGACGATAACACGCCGCGGCGGCCAGAGCAGCCCCTTTGCGGTGCAAAACCGGCGGGTTTTTGCCAAGGCCTCGCCTATTTCTGGTGTAGTCTCCTTTGTGGTGGGCTTGGGTGCTATGGCTCTGTTTATGTATGTGCTGGTGTTTCCGTCTTTTTTAGAGGAAAACCGGACAGAGATTGACGAACTTAACGCACGTATGTATGCCCAGCAGGTCGCCCACAATGCTGTATTAGAAGAGCGGGATCAAACCATTGCCGGTCTTAGGCAGGATATAGAAACAACCCAGGGTCAGCTGGATACACAGCAGGAGCACAATGCGCACATACAAAACGAGGCCAGGGTAAACACGGCCCATGCCTATATGCAACAAGACATGCATGCACAGGCCCTTGCAATATTGGATGATGTGGACGCGGGCCGTCTGTCATCGGATGTTATGGGCATATACACCCATGTGCGTCAAATATCCATGCCTGTTATGGAGCAGCATTATTTTAACGAAGGCCGTACCCTTTTTAATGCCAACGAATTCGGCGAAGCCCGTGCAATGTTAGAGCGCGCCGTCCACAATACCACCGAAGCATCTACCGTGGCCGACCATATTTACTATCTGCTAGGCCGTATTGCCGAAGAAGACGGCGAAATAGAACTGGCCATAGCTTATTACGAAATGATTATCGAAGAATTTACCGGCCAGCGAGTCACTTGGGCCCGCAGACGTTTAAATAACTTGCAATAAGAGCCTGTCTAAAATCTAATATGAACCGATTTTGGCGGGCTCTAACACAATAGAAGTTCGGCTTGTGAAAAAGATTTATAGCATGCTGGGCGGTGTTTTGCCGCCCATTTTTTGTTGGGCTTCGGCTGTAATGACTATATTTTCCGACCAAAGCGGACATATTGCAGGGTGCGTTGGTTCTATTCCTCCTTGGACTATCATAAATTTACTGTAGAAGCGCGTACAAATCGTTAACAAGGAGGAAGGATATGGAGAATTTTGATATCTACAAAGATATTGCGGAAAGAACCGGCGGCGACATTTATATAGGCGTGGTGGGGCCGGTGCGCACGGGCAAATCCACCTTTATCAAGCGGTTTATGGATTTGTTGGTGATACCCAATATCGAAAATGTTTATAACAAGGAGCGGACCAGGGACGAGTTGCCGCAAAGTGCCGCCGGGCGGTCTATTATGACTACCGAGCCCAAGTTTATTCCTAATGAGGCTGTGGAGATAAGCATGGATGGCGTGGTTAATTTTAAGGTGCGGCTTATTGACTGTGTGGGATATTTGGTGCCGGGTGCCAATGGCCATATGGAGGGCGAAGAACCCCGCATGGTAAATACCCCGTGGTACGAAAACAAAATACCCTTTGCCCAGGCGGCGGAGATAGGCACAAAAAAGGTAATTAACGATCATTCTACCATTGGCATTGTTATCACAACCGACGGCAGCATTACCGACATAGAGCGGGATAACTACGAAGACGCCGAAGACCGGGTGCTGGAGGAGCTTGCCGCCATAAACAAGCCCTTTGTGATGATTTTAAACTCTACCCGCCCATATGCTCCGGAAACGGAAGAACTGCGCCGTACATTAAGCGACCGCCATGGTGTGCCGGTAATTACCCTTAACTGCGCCCAGCTGAAATACGAAGACATTAACCTTATTATGGAGCGGATATTATACGAATTTCCCGTAAAAGAGCTGCGCATCAATCTGCCAAAGTGGATAGAACCTCTGCCCATAAACCATTGGGTAAAGCAAAGCATCCTTACCACCGTAAAAACCATGGCCCGGGATGTGGCCAAAATACGGGATGTAAAGGGCAATGTTGTTAGCCTGTCAGAAAACGAGTACATAAAAAAAGCATTTGTAGAGCGCATACATTTGGGTGTTGGTGCCACCGAGGTGGAGGTAAACGTAGACCCTGCTCTGTTTTATGAGGTGCTAAGTGAAACCACCGGAATGGAAATAACCTCCGACTACAAACTGATATCCACAATAAAAGTTCTGGCGGCGGCCAAAAAAGAGCATGACAAAATACGCACCGCCCTGGACGAAGTTCGCTTTAAGGGCTATGGCATTGTCACACCATCTACCGAAGAAATGCAGCTTGCCGCCCCGGAAATTGTGCGCCATGGCAGCCGTTATGGTGTTAAAATTAAGGCATCTGCTCCTAGCCTGCATGTAATTCAGGCGCAAATAGAAACAGAGATATCTCCAATTGTTGGCACAGAAAAGGAAAGTCAGGACCTGGTGGATTACTTTAACCAGCAAATGGAAGAAAACCCAGAGAAAATATGGGAGCTTAATATGTTTGGCAAATCCATGCATTCTATGGTGCGGGACGGCCTGCAAAACAAGTTGTACCGTATGCCCGAAAACACCCAGGTAAAGGTGCAGGAAACCCTACAAAAAATTATCAACGAAGGCAGCGGCGGCCTTATCTGTATACTTCTGTAAAAAAATGTTTGACATAAAATTAAGGATGCAATCCCCGTGTGATAGGTATAGCTGGCCGATCTGACTGGTCAGTAGCCCTATCGCATGGGGTTTTGGTTTGTGGCCAAGTGTACACAACCGGCTACTTCATACCCATGGCGCAAAATCATATCAAAATCAGCCTGTGTTGGTTTGCGCAGGGTTGTTTTATAGTTTCTTGCATATGTTGCCTGATATTCCGGCAGGCTCTCGGTGATAATACGTTTTTTATCCTCCGGTGCAAGGCCGGAATTTCTTAAAATACGCGAGGCACTGTCGCCTATTTGCAAGAACATACCATTGTTTTGCTGGCGTATATGGCCTGTTATGCTTCTGATGCGCAGCGCACCAACTTGGTCCGTGGCAATATCTAACAGCCGCCTGGGGCTGCCGGAAAAGGTACGCTGTTTAAATTTGCTTACTCCACCTGCGTTGCTGACAATGATATAATCTATGCCCTTTGAAAAATGCCCGCCCGCCGGGCTGTCGGAAATGTGGAAGAAGGCCTCCAGCCCCAAATTATCATACACGCCGCCGTCCCACAGGTGAAAATGCCTGCCATCCGGGATGGGGCTGTCGCTTATGGGTCTTTTGGGCTTGAAGCCAGAGGCATTCCAGCAATATCTGTCACGTCGCAAGGCATATGGGCCGATAAGAACAGGAAAACCCGCTGATGCTGCCATGGCGTCGGATATTGCCAGGCCATGGTCTTGGGCATGCCCCACCACAATATCGCCCATGTTGCTTTGTGTAATACCAAAGCGCTTGCCGGTTTCGAATGTGGTGCAATTTGCGCACCATGTGGGGGCTTGGTCTAAATCGGACATAATACCGCCTACGCCCCATTTTTTGCCGATAACCTTGGCCAAAAGATTTACCCTGCGGTGCACCCAAAAGGGAAACATACGTAAAAGGGCGGAAATTTGTATGTCGCTGGCCATTATTGTTTTTTCGATTTTTGGAAGCACCTGTTCGACATACCGGCTGCTGCTTGGCCATTTTTTGTCATTATGCGCATATATCAGGCCGGCACACAAGCTGCCGCCGGAAACCGATGATATATACGCTATGCTTTCCATCAGCCCATTTTCCGCCAGCCACTTAAACACACCCAGGTGATATATGGTGGCGCGTATGCCGCCACCGGAGAGGGCTATGCCGATTTTTCTATTCTTTAAGCTCATGCGCGCAAACCCCGCTTATTTGCTGTTGATGAAGTATATGTGGGTGGATTTGCTGTGTAGTCATATAGTTTTGTGATGAGCGCGCAAAAATACCGAGCCGGGGATTAAGTAGCCTGACTCGGTATTTTTTGTTATATTAGAACCTGTGTTCGGAACGCATTGTGTCAGCAAGAGCTTTGGCATTTCTACCAGCCCCAAGGGAAATCGAAATACATATAATGCGGATTGACAATTGCCCTAAAGCCATGGCTGTTTATCCAATGTAAAGTATCTGACCAGAAATCTGAGAATATGGGCGTGTGGTTTGCATAGCTGGTGATCAAGATTGATGGTACGCGTGTACAAAACCAATGCCAGCAACAGTTGCTTCTAAAGATATCAATTTGGTAGTTGCCGGGCTTTAGTATGTATTGGGTTATTGCTGCAAGATGGTCAAAAGGGCCATAGGGCCATAGGGGATCGGGCTCAAAGGGGTCATATGCTATTACATGGCTCCTTGTGGGGTATGCATGTATAGGCCGCAGTCTTGTTGTATGAGCTGATTACCATCCAGGTAGATGACAAGGTCGCCCTGGGCTTTTTTGGTGACGCCATAGATTTCTATGCTGATGTAGTAGCCGTTTTCGATTGTTTCGGCTTGTCCTGACCCAAAGGCGACCCATGTGGTGGCGACGAAAGTCATGATAAACACCAGCAGCAACGACACAATCCGCTTTGCAGTTGATCTTTTCATCTTTATCGCTCCTTTTTGTGGCAATATATGCCGTTTTTTGTTTGCTATTATATTGTATCATATTTTTTGCCATAATACAGCATAATGTTATATTTTTAATTAGGTTTTTGTTGCTAAATATCGACAATTAGCTACAAAAAATTTGATGGAAAATATAAAACGGCATTGCCTGAAAGAGCAATGCCGCTTGAAATGAAGAGACTATTTTATTTTTTTAAGGAAATCTGCCAGAGCATCTTCCATTGTGGGTGTGCCTATTTCTTGCAGGCTATAATCCGCACGCGTATAGGGCTTTTTAATTTCGATTATGCGTTTTAGGTCTATTGGGGTGGCGACAATTACAGAATCGCATTGGGTGGCCTCGATTGTCTGTGCAAGGTCGGCCATTTGTTTTTCGCTGTAACCCATTGCGGGCAGCAATGGGCCTATATTTGGATATTTGCGATAGGTTTCTGTGATGTCCCCAACCGCATAGGGCCTTGGGTCTATTATTTCGCAGGCTCCAAAGCGACGGGCGGCTACTATGCCTGCGCCGATTTTCATTTCGCCATGGGTTAATGTTGGGCCGTCTTCTATAACCAAAACCCGCTTGCCGCGAATTGTTTCGGGGTTTTCGACGGTTATTGCGGATGCGGCGTCCACAACCACGGCGTTGGGGCATACAAACTCTATATTTTTTCTGACATGCTGGATATTTTCAAAATCGGCACTGTCAATTTTGTTAATAACCACAATGTCAGAGATGCGCAGGGTTACTTCGCCGGGGTAATACCCAAGCTCGTGACCGGGTCTGTGTGGGTCAACCACCGTAACCATCAAATCCGGATTGTAAAATGGAAAGTCATTATTTCCGCCGTCCCATAAAATCACGTCACAACCATCCGGATCATTTTCCGCGGCATGGAGTATTGCTGCATAATCCACGCCGGCGTAAATAATATTGCCACGCTGAATATGGGGTTCGTATTCCTCCATTTCTTCTATGGTGCATTCGTGTTTGGCAAGATCTTCTATGGCTGCAAAACGCTGTACTTTTTGTGCCGCAAGATCTCCATATGGCATAGGGTGGCGGATAACAATGGTCTTTAGGCCATTGGCCATTAAAATTTCGGCAATGCGGCGCGAGGTTTGGCTTTTGCCGCAGCCTGTGCGAATGGCGCCAACGGCTATGACGGGTTTTGTGCTTTTAAGCATGGTGTTTTTTGGGCCAAGCAGTGTAAAATCGGCACCGGCGGCATTTACAACGGCACCGGCGGCCATAACTTCGTTGTAGGTAACATCGCTGTAAGAAAACACGCATTCGTCCACGTCAAATTCTTTAATCAGCCGTTCTAAATCATTTTGTTCGTATATGGGAATCCCATCGGGATAAAGAGCACCGGCAAGGGCCGCGGGATATTTACGGTCGGCTATATTGGGAATTTGTGCGGCGGTAAAGGCTATGATTTTATAGCTTGGATTATCCCGGTAAACCACATTAAAGTTATGAAAATCGCGCCCGGCGGCGCCTATTATAATAATTTTTTTCTGCATTTGTCATCTTCCTTCGCTGGAAATTATTTTGTGTAATATACATCGCCCCTTTAGCTTAATTTTTTTATATATGATAGTGTATGATATCTCTCAATCATTCCATTGGGGCTCATCAGATCGGTAAATTGGCACTCTGATCATGGCCAAGCCCTGACTATACGTAATATATATCAGATCTGTTCGGGAACCTTGTTGAAACAGTATCCAGATAGATCTATTCAGGGCATTCCATGGAGCGCCCTTTCCTTAACTTAGCACTTTCGTGCATATCATCAATCCTCCTGCCCTTAAACGACTTCTGCAAATTGTAACATGATAAAAGAAAAAATGCAATGGCTAAACCGCAAAAAATTTAGAGACGTTATTTTGTCTCTTGAATAGTGGACTGACTATAGTGAGATGCTATCCGGTTTTTTGGCTGAACTGTGTACAAAGACTACTTGGCTAACTTGCACAAAAAAATGCATAAAAATTGTGCAAACTGCCCTGTGGACATGGCGCAAAAACACATGTATATACATATTTGCTCCATGCAACCAAAAATTTTGTTAAATACAGACCATAGCATAAGGGTCGAAAATATTGTATCATTAGGATATGAATGCAGTGACTGGTAACGAAATAGTTTCGTTACGGGCTTAACTTCACAAGGAGGCAATATAAATGGCAGGACTGGTGTTAAAAAACCTTATTAAGAAGTTCCCAAACGGCGTTGTGGCCGTATCGGACTTTAACCTGGAAATTGAGGACACCGAATTTTTGGTGCTTGTTGGGCCGTCTGGCTGCGGCAAGACCACAACCCTACGCATGATAGCTGGGTTGGAGGAGATTTCTGAAGGCGACCTTTATATCGGCGACAAGCGTGTTAATGATGTGGCTCCAAAAGACAGGGATATTGCAATGGTTTTCCAAAATTATGCCCTGTATCCTCATATGAGCGTGTATGACAATATGGCTTTTGGTCTTAAACTGCGCAAAACCCCTAAGGCCGAAATTAAAAAGCGTGTTACCGAAGCCGCAAAAATACTTAATATTGAACCTTTGCTGGATAGAAGGCCCAAGGCCCTTTCCGGTGGTCAGCGTCAGCGCGTGGCCATGGGCCGCGCCATTGTACGCGAACCCAAGGTTTTCTTGATGGACGAACCGCTGTCCAATTTGGATGCCAAACTGCGCGTGCAAATGCGTACCGAAATATCCAAATTGCACCAAAAACTTAAAACCACTTTCGTATATGTTACACATGATCAAATAGAGGCCATGACACTGGGCACCCGTATTGTGGTCATGAAAGATGGTATCATCCAGCAGGTGGACAGCCCAATCAATCTATACACAAAGCCCAACAACATCTTTGTAGCCAGCTTTATAGGCTCGCCTCAAATGAACCTAATGGATGCAACTGCCCTGGAAGAAGGCGGCAATGTATATCTGCAATTAGGCGAATCTAAAATAAAGCTTAACCAGGAAAAAGGCAAAGCACTGGTAGACGGCGGCTATATCGGCAAAGAAGTGGTGATGGGCTTTAGACCCGAAAATATGCATGACGAAGAAGCCCTTCTTGCAAGCAATCCTGATAGCGTAGTCAGTGCCAATGTGGATCTAACCGAGCTTCTGGGTGCCGAGGTTTATCTGTATCTTACCATTGCCGGCAACCAAGCCACCGCCCGCGTTAGCCCCGACAGTAAAGCTAAAGTGGGCGACACCATCAAGGTGGCCATAGACGGCAACCAAATTCACATCTTTGACAAAGACACCGAGGGCGTTATTACAAATTAATACATGTTTATATGGCAGGTGCGGAAAAATTCCGTGCCTGCCTTTTAAATTTTGTTTTACTTTTTTTGGGCTTTGTGATATAGTGGAGGGTAATATGTTTGACGGGAAGGGGAGCTTGATTTTATGCTTAGCAGCCAAATACTACAAAACACCATCGACGGCCTTAAAAACATAACCCGCCGTGAATTTAGTGTGTTGGAACGTGAGGGCAAGGTGACATCCAGCACCGAGGCTGATATGCTTAACACCCAGGTGGACGCGGCGGCGGACTTTGTGCGCAGTGCCGCCGAAAGCCAGCTTGTGCAGGGCTACCAATACTTTAAGGTATTTGACAACGGCATTGCGGAATATGTTGTGCTGATAAAAGGCGAAGACGAAGAGACATACCGTATTGGTAAGATAGCCGCCTTCCAGATACAGGGTCTTATTGTGGCCTACAAAGAACGCTTTGACCGTGATAATTTCATCAAAAACCTGCTGCTGGACAACCTGCTACTGGTGGATATATACGGCCGTGCCAAAAAACTGCGCATAGAGAACACCGTGCGGCGTGTTGTGTATGTTATAGAAGCCAGGGGCGACGAAGACACCGGCACGGTGGAGATTGTGCGCAACATCTTCCCGGCAAAAACAAGGGACTTTGTCACTGTGGTGGACCAAGACCACATTATATTGGTAAAAGAGCTTAAAAATACTGATGCCATAGACGACATAGAGGCCCATGCCAAGGCCATTTGTGACACCCTGGCCACCGAGGCTATGAGCCCTGTGCGCGTAGCCATTGGCACCTGCATAAATGACCTAAAATTCGTATCCCGCTCTTACAAAGAAGCCAAAATGGCCCTTGAAGTCGGCAAAATTTTTGATGTTACCAATCTGGTTACAAATTATGAAACCCTAGGCATAGGCCGCCTTATATACCAGCTGCCCATGTCCCTGTGCCGTATGTTTGTAAATGAGGTGCTTAACGGCATAACCATAGACAGCTTTGACGAAGAAACTCTTGTCACCGTGGACAAATTCTTTGACAACAACCTTAATGTATCCGAAACCAGCCGCCAGCTTTATATCCACCGCAACACCCTGGTATACCGCCTGGATAAACTGCAAAAGCTGACGGGGCTGGATTTGCGCAATTTTGATGATGCCATAATTTTTAAGATAACCATGATGGTTAGCAAATACATGCGTCACAAGGAAAATCAGTTATTTTAGAGGTGCCAAGCAAATATTTGCAAATGTAGGGGCGGCATTATGCCGCCCATTTAAATTGGGGGCATAATTATGGGGGCAGTCAAAAGCTATTGGGGTTATACGGGCAAAATCTTCATGATGCTTGCGCTTATTTTCCCTGCATTTCTGCTTTTTGCCCGGCTTATTGACGGCCCGGCTATGGCAGGCGACCCCAGAGTTTATGCTTTGTACCTTCTTGGCATCGGCTATTTTACCATTGGTTTTGTTCTGTTTGTTGCGGGCAAATATGGCGACAGAAAGCTTAAAAGGCTAAAAAAGACCGGCAAAGCCCTAAAGCCCATAGAAACCACCGCGCTGCCCAGTTTTATATCGCCACTGGCATTTGAAGGTACTACATACAATTCATTTCATATCAAGTGTGTGCTACGCAATGCCAGAGGTGCCGAGACCGTTGTAAAAAGCCGCAGATTGACTGTTTGTGAAGGGCATTTTTTCATAATACCTCAGCCGGCTCAAATATTATGCGATGCGGTGGTTTATGTTAACCCGCGTAAACCTTATGATTTTGCAATTGAAGTTTGGATTTGTTGAATACGGTTGGGCGGCAAAATGCTGCCCACTTTTTGTGCAAAACCCCGAAAATGTGCCCAATTTATGCCATATTAGAAAAACGAATGTGCGAACATGCTTATTTTATGTTGATTTTTCGTTGCGGCTCATGTATAATATTAAATATCTATTGTATTTCTGTTAAATCTTTCGTAACAATTATGTTTATTGTTACAGAAAAAAGACTGCCTGTATGGGGTGTACTTTGGCCACAAACGGCCATATATAATGTTCGGGAGCTAATAGACCATGATAAAAATAACCAATGCCACAAAGATTTACGAAAACGGCGCACGGGGCATACAGGATGTGTCGCTGGCTATCGAAAAAGGAGAATTTGCCTTTATTGTGGGTTCTTCCGGCAGTGGCAAATCTACCCTTATACGCCTTTTACTTAAAGAAACTGACCTTACCGAAGGTGAAATTTGCATAAACAACGAAGATATCACGTATTTTACAAAAAAGGAAACTCCCTTTTTGCGGCGCAAGATGGGCGTGGTTTTTCAAGATTTTAGGCTTTTGCCCAACAAAACGGTGTTCGAAAACGTGGCCTTTGCCATGCGCATTACCGATGCCACCAACAGGGAAATACGCCGCAATGTACCCATGGTGCTGGCCATGGTTGGGTTGCAAAAAAAGTCCAAGGCGTATCCCAACCAGCTTTCTGGCGGCGAGCAGCAGCGGTGCGCCTTGGCTCGTGCCATAGTAAACAACCCGCCCCTGCTTATTTGTGACGAACCCACCGGCAATCTTGACCCGGACACAGCCTGGGATATTATGAATTTGCTTAACGAAATTAACGACAGGGGCACCACCATTGTTATGGCCACCCATGCCTGGGATATTGTTGACGGCATGAAAAAAAGGGTTATTGCCCTTAAAAACGGCTTTGTGGTGAGGGATGTGGAAAGAGGCGGTTACAGCGATGAGATTTTTACGGAAAACTAAAAATAAAAAAGACACAAACGGCGGTAGGCCTAAAAAAAGGGTCAAAATTGGTGGCCTTAGGCCCCGCAATTTAAAATACTATATTGGCGAAACCCTGCGCAGCATTGTGCGCAACAAAATAATGTCCCTTACGTCCATGGCCACGGTGGCGTCCTGCCTACTTATCGTCATTTTCTCCTACGCCATTGCTTCCAATGTAAACCACCTGCTGGCCTACATCGAAACCTCTGTAGGCATCACTGTTTTTGTGGAGGATGATCTTAACGACACCCAGGCGGATATTCTTTTCCGCGGTGTGCTGGCCCTGGATAATGTGGCCGACGCGCAGTTTATCACCCCGGAAGAAGCCCTGGAAAACATGGCATATATGTTAGGAGACACCGAGGGCATTCTTGCGTCATTTATATATGATAATCCCCTGCGCCGCTCTTTTACAATACAGCTGCACGACATACGCCAGCAACGCCAGGTTGTTGATATTATATGGTCAATGTACGGTGTGGGTAATATTGTAGAAGCATCCGATTTTACGGACTTTTTGGTAACAACCAATAACTTCGTGGGCATTTTCAGCTTTGTGATAATCCTGATACTCGGTGTGCTTAGCGTGGTCATCATCACCAACACCATCAAGTTAACCGTAGCCAGCCGCCGCAACGAAATTATCATTATGAAATATGTAGGCGCCACCGACTGGTTTATAAAATGGCCTTTTGTTATAGAGGGCATATTTATCGGCGTCATTGGTGCCATAATACCCTTGGCCATAAGCTGGGTCAGCTATGACAATCTTATTGGTTCCATTATGGGTTCCTCTCATTTTTTAGAGCAGCTGCCATTCCGCAGTGCTTCGGATATTTTCCCGATATTTACCCCTGTCACCATAATATTAGGGGCGACAATAGGCCTGTTGGGCAGCATTATGTCCATGCGCAAATACCTTAACGCATAAAGGAGCTGAAAAATCTTGAACAGAAAATTAGGCATAAAACATATTGTATCCATAGCGGTGGCGGTGATTCTTGTATTTGCCACGGGCATAACAACCCTGGCCTTAAACGATGTTAGGGATCTACAGCAACGCCAACAAAACATCCAAAGCAATATTAACCAACAAAGAGAAATTTTAAGCCAAGCCCAGTCAGAACGTAACTATCTTCTGGCCGAAATTACCGAGATGGACATCGAGCTTACAGAACTAACCGAAGAGTACTATGAAACCCGTGAACAACTTGACGCCGTAACAGCCCTGCTTTATACTGCCGAAGACGACCTTATAAGTGCGGAAATACAACGCCAAAACCATTATTATACCCTGCGCAACCGCATACGCTTTATGCATGAAAACAATAGCCTGACATACATAGAGCTGCTCTTGTCCAGCAGTAGTATTGCTGACTTTTTAAATAATATGGAGCATGTTAACAGGCTTATAGAACACGACAACAGCATACTGAACAACCTAATAGAATCCGAAGAACGCATAACCCATCACCGGGACGAAGTGGCCCGTCACCACGCCGAAGTAACCGCCATAACATACGAACTTGAAGCCCAAATAGATGATATGAATGTTATGCTGGACCACAGAGCCCAGCGCATAGACCAATTGGAACAAGACGAAGCCCAGGCCCAAGCCATGGCCGCAATTTTGGAGCAAGAAAGCCAGCAGGTGCGCCTTCTTATAGCCAATGCCGAAGCTGCGGCACAGGCGGCGGCGGACAGGGCCGCCAGGTCTGGCGGCGGTAGCCACACCGTTACTCCATCGGGCGCGGTATTTGCCTGGCCCGTTGACGGCCCCCGCGGTGTAAATTCCAATTTTGGCACCCGCACCCACCCCATTACAGGTCGCAGAGATTTTCATAGCGGAATAGACCTGCGGGCCGCCCACGGCGCGCCCATACTGGCGGCAGAGGCCGGCACGGTCATCGCCAGCGAGTTTCGCCGAGGTCATGGCAACACCGTCATAATAAACCATGGCAATGGCGTGCACACCCTGTATGCCCACAATTCCCGTAACCTGGTCACTGTAGGTCAGCAGGTGGAAAGAGGCCAAAGAATAGCCCTGGCCGGCAGCACCGGTTTTTCCACCGGCCCGCACCTTCACTTTGAGGTAATTATAAACGGTCAGCATGTTAACCCCCGTAGACACTTGGGGATTTAAATCAAAATATTAAACGGGCGGCCATGGAGGGCCGCCCGTACTTTTTGTCAGATTGTGTATCTATTTTTGTTTATCCAGAATAATCCAGCAGACAATAAGGCTAACAATGCCTGCCACAACAAAGGCAAGCCAAGAAAACTGCATAACCCACGGCACCGCCCGGCGCAGGGGTGACATAGGCATTATCATAAAGTAATATGCAATTATCCCAAGGCCAAAGATTATTGCTGTTGCCGCAACGCATTTTATTATAGGTGCGCGCTTTGGCTTTGGCTCAATTTTGGCATCATGTATTGTGTGCTTGCGGGATGTCGCGCTTTCTTTGCCTAGCAGATAATCAATGCTCACATCAAAAATATTGCTTATCTGAACAATATTATCCAAATCAGGGTTTGTTTCGTCCAGCTCCCATTTAGACACCGCCTGACGGGTCACGGACATTTTCTCGCTTAATTGCTCTTGGCTAAGTCCTTTTTGCTTGCGCAGTGCTTGGATTTTCTCGCCCAAGGTCATTGCAATCCCTCCGTTTCTGTGCATCAATTATACACCTGATGCATCCGCAAAAGCAAGCAACTATTCCTAGCGCAGCCAGCAACCACCGCTAGCGGCAGGTGCAAGGCAAACCAGCCAGCAATTAAGCTATCAGTTCATCCAACTCCTTCTCGCATAAACTTTCTTTATCCAGCAATGCTTCCGCAATTTTATCCAAGGTATGTCGATGCCGTGCCACAAGCTCCAGTGCTCGGCCATACAGGCTTTTCATCAGCCCGTGATGTTCCCGCCGCTTTTCGTCCTCTGATAATTCCGCCAGTCCGGCGGTTTCGCTCATACCAAACTTTGTCACATATTCTCTGATAATATGATTAGCCCGTTGTATGTCATTGCTGGCTCCGGTGGTGATGTTTTCGGCCCCAAAGACTGCTTCCTCGGCGGCGCGCCCTGCCAGTAGAGTAATTACCTGATTTTCCAGTTCCGTCTTGGTGAAGTACATCTTGTCCGGCGGCACATTTACACAAAAACCTGCGGCCCCCTTGGTAGACGGAATGATGGTTATTTTGGGTACAGTATTTTCCGGCGACAGCAGCTTAGCGGCCAGGGCATGGCCCCCTTCATGATACGCCGTTATACGTCGCTCCTGTTCTTTTATACGGCTGCGGTCTTTTTTTTCGCTGCCGGCAATGATGGTATAATATGCGGTGTCAATTTCTTTTTGACCAATTTTGCCAGCGCCGCTTTTGGCGGCCTGTATGGCGGCTTCGTTAAGCAAGTTTTCCAGCATGGCACCGCTAAAATACACTGTCTGGCGGGCCAGTTCTTCTAGGTTAATATTATCAGCCAGCGGCTTGTTTTTGCGGTGTGTTTCCAATATGCTTTTGCGGCCGTTAAGGTCTGGCAGACCAATTTCTACCTGGCGGTCAAAGCGGCCGGGACGCAACAGGGCTTCATCCAGGGTGTCCAGCCGGTTTGTGGCGGCTATAACAACAATGCCCTCGCCGCTGCCAAAGCCGGACATTTCCGTCAGCAGTGCATTTAGGGTTTGGTCACGTTCGTCATTGCCCCCTTGCACACTGCCGCTGCGGGTTTTGCCCACGGCGTCAATTTCGTCAATAAAAATCACAGCCCGGCCTGCCGCACGGGCTTTTTTAAATAGCTCCCGCACGCGGCTGGCACCTACGCCCACATACATCTGTACAAAATCCGACCCGCTGACGGCAAAAAAAGGCACGCCTGCCTCTCCTGCAATGGCCTTGGCCATTAGGGTTTTGCCTGTGCCGGGCGGGCCGTAAAATATTACGCCCCGGGGCATACGTGCACCATATTTGGCGTATTTTTCGGGATTTTTAATAAAATCCACCACATCCTGCACACCTTCTTTGGCTTCGTCATTGCCTGCCACGTGGTCAAAACCCACATTAACCCCATTGGCATCCGCGGCGGCCACATTAAGGGCCATAGCACCTTTGCCGCCGCTACGGCCAATCATTCTTATTATAAGAAAAAACATGCCGCCGATGATGGCGATAGAAAACACACCGGACATCAGGCCGGATGCGGAAAGACCGTTGTGTTCTGTCACGTAAATGCCCATCAAAAGCAGGTTCTCCTTCAACGCCGGGTTGCGGGGGTTGCTGGTTTCGTATGCTATGTCAGAATTATGTACATAAAACTGCACCACAGGGCCATCCGACAGCACCACGCGGGCCACATCACCGCTTTCTGCCATGATTGCAAACTGGCTGTAGGTTACAAATTGTGTTTCTGCGCCGTCATCGGCAAAAAACATAAACAAAACCACTACGGATGCGGCAATCGCGCACAAAATTCCTATTTTATAAAATCGCCTAAATTTTTCCATACCGGGCCGTCACCTCTCATTTCGTGTTCATATCTTCACATATATACATACTATCATGCGGCGGATAAAAATACAATGAGTAACATATGGATGAACTGGATATTGAAGGTGGACGGTGTTTGTGATAATATAGGGGTAGGAGGGATGCACATGAGCAGCAGGAAAAATAAGAAAAAAATGAGTGCAAAAAGTGCGACAAACAGGGCCGCCGCGGCCAATTTTATATTTTATTTCGGTGGAGTTATGTTGGGCTTTGGCGATATGCCGGAAAACTTTACCATAGGTTTGCCCGCAATGGCCATCGGCCTTTTTATGGCCGCCACAACATATCCGATGGCGCTAAAGCGCAACTTAACAGGTTTTAAGACATGGGCCACGGTTTCCGCCAGCATCCTGGCCATGGCACTGCTTTTTAGTTTGTTTGCTTGGGAGGGTTTTGTGGACTATATCGGCCTGGTAGGCAGTTTTGGCATAATAGGCACCGCTGGTCAGGCCCTGGTGCTTTTTATGATGCGCTCTGTTGGTAAGCTTAGCGGTGGCACGGATGCCGTGGTTTTTAAAACAGACTCTAAAGACAGCGGTGTAAAAAACCTGTTGGCACAGGGACGGGCCAATATTGCCCATTTGGACGAACTTTATGCAAAAATCCCCACCGGCCGCAGCCCCATAACCAAGCAATTTCACCATATACGCAAGGTTTCGGTCCAAATTTTTGAATACATAGCCCAAAAGCCCCATCTGGCAAGCCGCACCGGCACTTTGATGGACTATTATTTTCCAACTGTTTTTAAGTTGTTGGAAAACTATGCCCAGTACAACAGCAAAAAGGTGAAAAGTGTCAGCGTGCGGGAGATTATGCAGGGCATAGCGGAATCCCTTACGTCCGCAAGCACCGCCTTTGGCCACCAACTGGATAATCTGTACAGCGACAAAATGCTGGACCTAAAGACAGACCTGGTTGTGTTGGAACAAATTATGAAGCAGCAAAATCCGTAGGGGCGGCATTTTGCCGCCTGTCCAAAGAGGAGGACTATTTTTATGACAAAAAAACGTATTTTCTTAACTGTATTTGCAATAATCCTTGCCGTGGCCGCTGCGTTGGGTTATATGTGGCACATAAACCGTGGCGAGCTGCCCGATGGCCATTTTAAGGCTTTTGGGCCGCAACTGGGCAACGGCCATCTTGATCTGTTGCTTGTCAGACACGGAGGCATGTATTTTAATCATTTGGGCCAAACCGTTAATGTTTATATGGCCCAATACCACGGGGAAGAGCTGGTTTTGCACCAACTTGTAACCAGTCTGGCTATTGTTGGAGATGATGCTGTGCTTTCTGGCAGTATGTTTTGGGGCTTGACCACAAAGGCAGGTGTACCCGATGAGCTTAGAGTGCAATTGGCGGCGGGTGGCGGCGCGTCATCAGGCTACTTTGATTTTTCCCGGCTGGGCTTCGGGCCTACGGCTACAGCCGGCCCGTTTATCACTGATGGCCCTATAGAGCCGGGCGTGCGCTATGTAATGCATGTATGGCAAACCGGCAACACCATGGGTGCCGGCGGGGATGCTTTTCACCCGGAAGCTTTGCGGCGTGGTGAAAATACCGCTATTTTGTATT
The DNA here is from genome assembly GCA_009785595.1 of Defluviitaleaceae bacterium. Lineage (GTDB taxonomy): Bacteria > Bacillota > Clostridia > Lachnospirales > WRAX01 > WQVZ01. The sequence goes on from WQVZ01000011.1 coordinate 32,008, forward strand.
TGGTGTTTTATTAGGGGCGGCTATATGTAGGGGCGGCCCTGTGTGGCCGCCCGGACGTTACACTGCGTTAAAGCCGACCAGGCGACCGCAAGGGTCGCCCCTACGAAAAAACCGGGCGGCGAAACGCCATTCGCACAAGGGATATTTGATTCATGTGCTTTGTAGGGAGCACCGTCTCGGTGCTCTGCTAAAATAGACACAGACAAACCACCAAAGACAAAGGAGGCCTATCCATGAGTACCATTTTCTTTAGTCATTCGACCAGGGACCGGGACATCATCCTTCCAATCAAAAATAAGATTGATGAAATTACCGGAAGCTCGTTGGACATCTTTCTATCCAGTGACGAAGGCGAAAGTATAAATGCTGGGGTGAGGTGGCGAACAGCCATCGAAAGTGCCCTAAGCAACACTAAAATCCTTTTCGCCTTCGTTACGCAAAACTCTGTCAATTCCATCTGGGTGAATTATGAAATAGGCTATGCAAACGCCCTTGGCGTGCGCATTGTGCCGGTTGGCATAAAGTTTGATATAGCGCAACTTCAAACGCCATTGGAGGGCTTTCAAGGCTTCAATATAAATTCACATAATGACCTCAATAGACTGATAACCACTTTAAATTCTACTTTTGACAGAAAACACCCCAAATCTTTTTCCGAGACAGACTTTGCGGAATTTGAAAGAAATTGTGATACGACTTTGAGCAAAAGTGCAGAAAGTAGAGAGACTGTTGTTGAAGTTTTGGCGGCATCTCTTATCACAGAAGAAGGAAATAAATGCGAAACAGATATAATTTCGCATTTTTATGGCATAAACCTTGGCTTTGAAGAGAGGGCATTGTTGGCCCTTGCTTATTACTATAGTTTTGATGGTGGTTTCTCAATACTCGAAAGAGGCAGGGAACATTTGGAGTTTCGCTCGTATCCTTGCAAGAAAGACGTTGTAGACCGCAAAATTCTCTCTGATGACCCTAAAACCGAAGTCAAAAAATGGAGATTTGCATTGTTGGATCTGTGCAAAAAAGGCTTGTTGCGTGAAGAGCCAGATGAATACAGTGATGACTACCGCCTTACCAATTTAGGTAGGAAATGCGTGAAGGAAATAAGAAAAGACATTTTATCAATTTTTGAAAAGGTAGCAGATGAAGATGAATAATTCAAACAAATGGGACATACACGCACCCTTGGCTGCCCGCCTGCGCCCACAGGGGTTGGACGACTTTGTGGGGCAAAAGCATTTGGTGGGCCAGGGGGCTTTGCTGCGCCGCCTCATTGATGCCGATAACATCCCATCCATGGTGTTTTGGGGGCCGCCGGGCAGCGGCAAGACCACCCTAGCCAGCATTATTGCCCGGCTTACGGCGGCGGAATTTGTTAATTTTAGTGCCGTGACCAGCGGCATTAAAGAGGTGCGGGCGGTGATGGAGCGGGCCGAGACCACCCAGCAGTGGGGCAAGAAGACCATTGTGTTTGTGGACGAGATACACCGCTTTAACAAAGGCCAGCAGGACGCTTTTTTGCCATATGTGGAAAACGGCAGTGTGATTTTGATTGGGGCCACCACGGAAAATCCGTCTTTTGAGGTTAATTCGGCCTTGCTGTCACGGTGCAAGGTGTTTTTGCTGTACGGTCTTACCAATGAGGATATACAGCAGTTGTTGCGCCGGGCGGTGGATCGCTTTGCTTATGATATGCGCGTTGTGGTGGATATTTCTGATGAACTTGTGGCTATTTTGGCGGACTTTGCCAATGGTGATGCCCGTATTGCTCTTAATACCATAGAAATGGTGCTTAATTCTGCTGACATAACAGACGGAAGGGCGAGTATAACACCGGAGCTGGTGCAGCAAAGTGTAGCGAAAAAGCTGGCCTTGTATGATAAAAAGGGCGAGGAGCATTATAACATAATATCTGCCCTGCACAAGTCCATGCGCAACAGTGATGTCCACGCATCTATATACTGGCTGACACGGATGTTGGACGGCGGCGAGGATCCGCTGTATATTGCCCGCCGCATTGTGCGCTTTGCCAGTGAGGATGTGGGTCTGGCAGACCCCAATGCCCTGTTGCTGGCGGTGGCGGCATATCAGGCCTGTCATTTTAATGGTATGCCCGAATGCGGCATAAACTTGGCCCAGGCCGCGGCGTATTGTGCCCTGGCACCAAAGTCCAATGCGCTGGACGCCGCATATGCGGCCGCTATGGAGGACGCCCGCCGTTTGCCCACCCTGCCGGTGCCACTGACCATACGCAATGCGCCAACCAAGCTGATGAAGGAGCTGGACTATGGCAAGGGATATAAATATGCCCACGACTATGACGACAAGGTGACGGATTTGCAGTGCTTGCCGGATAATTTGGCGGGCAAGACATATTATAACCCCACAAACCAGGGGCGCGAGGCGAAAATAGCCGAGACCATGAAAAAACTGGAGGAGCTGAGGCAAAATGATAAATAATGAATTTTTGGTCGGTCTTGGACGTGATGTGCAGGCTATTTTTGCGGAGTTGATAGAGACCGCAAGCCTATCTACCGGCCAAATTGTGGTGCTTGGGGCATCCACCAGTGAAATTGTGGGTCAACACATAGGCCGGGCCACCAATATGGAGGTGGGTCGAGCTGTAATAGATGCCGCCCTGGCCGTTACCAGCCCGGCGGGGATATTTTTGGCTGTGGCTGCCTGCGAACATATAAACAGGGCCATTGTGGTGGAGGCCGCCTGTGCCGCCGCATATGGTCTTGATGTGGTAAATGTGCGGCCTGTGCCGGAGGCGGGCGGTGCGGCGGCCGCGGCGGCCTATGATGCTATGACTGCCCCTGTGATGGTGGAGCATATTGCCGCCCACGCCGGTGTGGACATAGGTGACACCGCCATTGGTATGCATGTGCGCTTTGTGCAGGTGCCTTTTCGTCCTGCCATCAAACATGTGGGCGATGCCCGTGTAACGGCGCTTACCAGCCGGCCCAAGTATATCGGTGGTGGGCGGGCGCGGTATATTTAGTAGGGATGGTTCCGAGTGGGTTGGGTTCGGGCGGATATGGAATCCGCCCCTACGTATCGGCTCTATGTTTCTATGATGGCAGAATTGACCGCACCGCGTAAATACTAAATTAAAGAGGGGATTACATATGACGAAAGACGAGAAGGATTTTGCGGGTACACCGCATTTTATTGCGTATTTGGATATATTGGGGTATGAACAGCTTGTGAGAGAGTGTGGGATAGCTGGATTGTCGAAAATTATCTACAAGAGAATTTTAGCTTCCGAAGGGACAGCTGCTACTGCTAGAGAAGTGTTTGCAGAAGGGCGAGAAGAACACCTTGAAGATTTTAAGATTAAAATTAAAGTATTCTCCGACAATTTCTTTTTCTGTACACGAAAAAATTGGAAAGGTTTGATTACGTTGATATTAGCTTTTCAAACTTCCATGGCCTATGAAAATATTCTCATGAGGGGCGCGTTGTGCCATGGTGATATTTATTTTGGGGAAGAATTTATTTGCGGAGATGGCCTGATAAGGGCACATAAGCTTGAAAACGAGATAGCTATCTTTCCGCGTGTGATAGTGGATGATAGCTTTTTAGCAAAAGCAACACCAACAGAATATTTAACCGGGCTAGAGCTTTTAAAAGCAGCTGGTAATTTGAAAATAGATTTTGATGGCTATCATTTTATTAACTATCTTTCCATTCCGCTAATGCGTGAGAAAGAAAGAGATGCGCTTCTTAAATCTCATAGAGATTTTGTGGCAGGGGGACTCGAAAATGAAAATATTAGAGTGAAGCAAAAATACCAGTGGGTGAAGAATTACCACAACAATTTTTGTGAAGAAAACGGGTTGCCGGAAGAATTCTGGATATAGCAAATGCGGTTGGTGGTCATCCTGTCTTGTCATCCCGAGTAGCAAGCGAAGGATCTTGAAGATTCTTCAATCGTTTTGCTTTTTCGGAATGATGGGGTCTGTCTTTGGGCGTAGTTGATAGTAGGATAAAAACCGGGCGGCCACATAGGGTCGCCCCTACAAAACATGCCCACAGGCCAAATTGCCCGGAAATAAAAACAGCCCGGCGGCCTAGAGGCCATCAAGCTGTTTTGCGTGGAAACTAGCTGAGCTGGAAGGATTCGAATTATACAACAAGCAAAAACATGAGCAAATTTAATGTGGTAA
>WQVZ01000012.1 GCA_009785595.1 Defluviitaleaceae bacterium
ATCAACTGGAAAATATCGTGTATTTAGAGTTGCTCCGCCGAGGAAATAAAGTGAGTATCGGAAAACTTGCAGAAAAAGAAGTGGATTTTGTTACAAGTAACGCCGACGGAGTGTGTTATTATCAAGTTGCGGCGTCTGTACTAGATAAAAACACTCTTGAACGGGAACTTGCTCCACTCCAAAAAATACCCGACCATCATCCTAAATTTTTATTAACCCTTGATGATATTATGCCAAATGCCAATCATGATGGCATCCGACAGATCAATGTATTGGATTGGTTGCTTGATAAGAAGTAGCAATGTTGGTTATTGAGCGAGTGTCAGCTTTCGAGACCGTGCCTATCGCTGAAAAAGTATTGCTTTCATGCCTTGTGGCGAGGAGGAGGCATTTCGCCACCTCCTTTTCGTCGGATGCGAAATGCAAATGATGTAAAGTTTTGTCTGATGGACTTGTATCTGAGACCACCAAGTCTGGGTTGCTTTGCCTCATGCTTTCAAGCACTGATTCAAAGATTGCTACCTTCTGATAAATGGTAAAGTTTAGGCCATCCAAATATTGTATTACGGCATCACAATGGAATCTCGCTACATTTTTTTGAATCTGCCTGCGGATTTTTTCGTCTTTTGGATAGTAGATTATTGCTTCTTTGTACATTTGACGTTCTTCTCCTTGTGTTTGGGATTTTAGGTGGCACCCCATTTGAGGGCGTAGGGCGTGACTGAGTGCTTCACGCAATCGCAATTATCTCAAAAAAATCCGCTCCCAAAACTTCTTTGTCATGCGGGCTTTCCCCTGCTCCCATTTCTTGATTTGCTCCTTTGTTATACCAAAGTGTGCCGCAAATTCTGCTTGAGTCATTTTCATTTTGTCACGCAACTCCTTTATCTGGCAAGCTTGTCCATCGCAAAGAAAGGTGTTGTAGTCATCAATTAGGTCGGCAACTTTCACTTTGAGAAATTCTGCGATTCTCTGCAGCGTATCAGACGGATAGTAGTCCCGCCCATCTTCTTCATATGTACTGTAGGTCGTTCGCTCTATCCCAACATAGTCCGCTACCTCACGTTGAAGCAACCCGTTTCTATGCCGATAATATCGTAGCTTATCCGCTATAGTGATAAAATTTGCCGGGTCATCACTCCCAATACTCACTCTTTCAGCTTCAGCTAAAAAGTGCAGTCGCAAGAACGGAAAGCTGTGAATATACAATGGCGCATACCTTACACCACTGTTTGAATGGCACACCATTACATATAGTTGGCTGTTGATGTTGCAAAAAATGTGCCATTTCCCCTCAAAAGAGGCCTTTTTCCAACTTCTTGCTCAAAATTTTCAAAAAGAGCCGTGGGGATAGTATAGCATTCTCAATACAACGGGAGGCGTAGGTAGCCAAGCGTACGCCCTTTTTGGGATCAAAGCTGGCGATGCCCTTGATGAGGCCGATGGTGCCGATGGAGATTAGGTCTTCGACATCGGGGTGGTGAAACTTTTTCACGATGTGGGCTACAAGGCGCAGGTTTCGCTCTATTAGGATGTTTTTGGCCTGCTTTTTTTCACCGGTGTTGCCGTTTTCGTACAGGTGGATGTAATGCCGTTCTTCTTCGGCGTTAAGCGGCTTTGGGAAAGAGTTGCCCGCGCTGTAGGATTGATTTTCACGCTTTTTGACGACGCTTTCTGCCTTTTGTTGGGAATTTTCCATATAAGCACCCCCACATAACGCGCGGTATTTTTTATGCGGCATTATGTACATATATGCGGGCGGTGCTTGTTTGTGTCGCAAAAGCCTGTTTGACATCTCGCTTTCGACGGATTTTCGAGCGTTTTCACTGGACGAGGAGGCCAACCTTGACGGCTTGGTATTTGGCCAAACCGCTGCGCCCGAAGGGTATTTCTGCTTTTGTATGGACGTTCAGCTTAATTCCAACACAAAATGCGGAGCGGCTGGGTTGATTGCGTTTCCGCACGGATCTCTTTTCAAGTTGAACGACTACAGGGCAAAGGCGCGGAACACAGCGGAAGGCAAACTAAAAAGATGTTGGGATGGAGATATAAGCAGGCTATAAGGGCGAAAGATAGTGCTTTGCGGCATTATCCTATTTATGATATGCCGACGGACTTTCCTTTCGTGCCTGGCAAAATAAATTTTTTCGGTCCCGTTTCCAAAGTAGCTGAAATATGATATAATTATGTCGGTGGTGCAAAATGCAACAACCGGAGGAAATAAGCATGGGAAAGCCCTATATTATCGGCATAGCCGGGTGCGCTCAATCAGGTAAATCCACATTCGCCCGAAAATTGGAGCAAGCACTTGATGGAGCCAATATCAAGATATTCCACATCGACGATTACCACAAACCCAAAGACGCACAACCACGCACGACATCTTCGATTACAGGTATTGAATATATCGACTTTAATCAACCGCTTTCGTTTGATTTGCGCCGATTGCGCGCCGATTTACAAGCCGTCAATACGGATACCGTTGACGTAATCATTGTTGAAGGAACTCTAATTTTGTATGATGAGGTCATAATCTCGCTGCTGGACTTGAAGCTGTATGTCGATGCCAGGGCCGAAGAGCGAGCGGAGCGGTATGTTGGGTTGTATTCACAATTCTACGGTTATGATTTTATCAAGAATTCGTATGCGGAGCTGGTTACGTATAGGATTGATGAATATGTAGAGCCAACGAAATGGCGGGCTGATGTTATTATTAACGGTTCAAACCCAACCGATAAATCCGTAGATATGATTGTTGCTATGTATCGGAACTGCATAAAGTGAAATAATAATAATGGTGACTTATGCGCGAGATTGATTTTAACAATATTCATTTGGTGCAACCCTGTATGAAGTATATGGACAGCTATCGCGAGGCGATTGTGGAGTATTTGCAGCAGCGGGTGGAGGATTTTGCATATCCCAAGGTGGCAGGCAAGCGGGCGGCGATGGCTTATTTGCAGCGTTTAGATAATATGCGCCGCGGCATTGGTGTGCCCATCGGCTTTGTGCCCTACAGTGCTTTTTGGCTGGTGGATGGGCGGCAGTACCTGGGCAGTGGGGATGTGCGCCATTATCTTAATGACAAATTGCGCCGGCTGGGCGGCAATATTGGCTATTCTGTGCGGCCATCTGCTTGGCGCAGGGGTTTGGGCACCTTGCAGCTGGCATTGCTTTTGGATGAGGCTGCCGGCTTGCGTATATCCAAGCCTGTTGTTACATGTTTTGATGTAAATGCCGCCAGCGCCCGGGTTATAGAAAAAAATGGCGGGGTATTGGTAAGCAAGGTTAACAACCGCATTGACGGCCAGGACAAGCTTACGCGGGTATATCAAATTGACTTGACGCCCTTGGGTGGTCGTGGTATGATAGGCTGATGAAATAAACCACATATTTTAATGAACGGAGGAAAAAATATGGCAAAAATTGTTAGTGAAATGGAATTTGAAAATGAGGTAATTAAAAGCGAAGTGCCTGTGGTGGTGGACTTTTTTGCGACATGGTGCGGCCCTTGCAAGATGATTTCTCCTATATTAGACCAGCTTTCGGATGAATTTGCAAACCAGGCCAAAATCGTGAAGGTGGACGTAGACCAAGCCAAAGAAATGGCCATAAATTATAATGTTAAAAGCGTGCCGACCCTTATTGTCTTTAAAAATGGCGAGGTTGTGGACAAAATTGTGGGCGCGTTGCCAAAGAGTGAAATTAAAAGCAAAATTACGCCTTGGGTTTAATTTATCATCCTAGGGCTCGCAGACAAACCCCGTGGACGACCGCAAGGGTCGCCCACGGGGTTTGTTACGCTTGTAGGCCGTCTTCAAAATCATAAGCATCAACCGCGCCGCTTTCCATCGCCCAAACACTTTGCGCAAACCTGCCAAGAAAATATCTGTCATGGGACACAAAAAGCACCGCACCTTCAAACTTAGCAATGGCCTCTTCTATCCATTCCCGGGATTCTATATCCAGATGGTTTGTGGGTTCGTCCAAAATAAGCAAATTGGTGTTGTTTTGCATTAAAAGGCACAGCTTTAGGCGGCTTTTTTCACCACCGGAAAGGGTTCCGGCCTTTTTCATAACATCTTTGGCCTTAAAATGAAAACCCGCCAATATGCTGCGTGCTTTTTCCTCGGTTGCCCCGGTTTTTTCCCTTAAAATCTCCAGTATGGTCGCCTCCGGATTCTCAAAGGTAATGATTTGCGGCATATAGGCAATTTTTGCGGCCGTGCTTGTTTTTATCAGGCCGTTGTCGCAGGTTTCTTCATTAAGAATCATCTTTAACAGTGTTGTCTTGCCGCAGCCATTGGCACCGATAAGGGCTATGCGGTCATTTTTGCGTATTTTAAGACTGACATTGTCTAGCAAAACATTATCCCCAAACCTTTTGCTAACAGCATCAAGAACAACAAGCTCCTTGGCTGCGTATATGCCATCGCCAAACTCTTTGGTTATCTTTCTTATCTTCGTCGGCCTATCGACCTTATCCATGCGCTCTATGCGTTTTTCGATGGCAAATGCCCTTTTGTGCAAGGCTGCGTTGTCCGCCATGCGGCCCCACAAATGCAGTCTTTTTGCAGCCGCCTCCATTTGGCCTATTTTTCGCTGTTGTTGCTTATATTGTTCCGCCTGGGTTTGAAGCCTGCGTTCCCGCTCTTTAACATAAAACGAGTAATTTCCCGAATAAAAATTTGCCACGCCGCCGTCTATTTCTATTATCCTGGCAACAACATTGTCGAGAAAAACCCTGTCGTGAGATATAACAACAACCGTACCCAAAAAACCGCGCAAAAATTGCTCAAGCCAGCCCAACGATGATAAATCCAGATGGTTTGTAGGTTCGTCCAGCAGCAAAATATTACAGTCCGACAGCAATATCCGTGCCAAATTTACCCGGGTTTTCTCGCCGCCGCTTAAAAGCCCAAAAGCACTTTTGCGCAACCCTTCGTCAATATTCATACCATTACATATTTTTTCCAGCCTGGTTTCGGTTTCATATCCACCCAGCCGCTCATATTCTTCCATCAGCCGCCCATACCGCGCCAAAACTGCGGGATCCCCTTCTCCCTCTATGCGCTTCATGGCATTGTAAATTTCCGATGCTTCCTTAAAAGAAGACCGCAGAATATCCTCTGTGGTGTCATCCTCGTTAAAAACCGGTATTTGGGAAAGCATCCCTATCTTTTTGCCCGTCGCCTTGGCTATGCTGCCGCTGTCATAATATTCTTCGCCTGCCATTATTTTAAACAGAGTGGTCTTGCCCGACCCATTTCTGCCAAGCAGGCCAACGCGCTCGCCACTGTGTATTTCAAAAGAAATGCCCCGCAAAACATGGTTTGCACCATAATGTTTATTAAGCTCGTACACTGATATATCTGCCATTTTAATTCCTCCAATGTTTGGTTTAAGCGCAACAAAAAACGCCGATGAATAAACATCATCCGGCGTCACAATGCGCTTAGTAGAAATGATGATTTAGTCAACTCTTAAAAACAACTATTTGTATTTGATTTTGGACAGACCCATACACGGAAGAAGAAAAGCGCGCAGAAATTTTGCTGATATAATACAGCAAAATTTTAAAATTGTCCGCCAAATACATGTCGTTGGTTGACTTGTTCATCATTTCACCTCCTTAGGAAAGCAGACTTCACTTTGTGACGTCTCATTGTATCACATAGCACTTAAAAACGCAAGGGGCAATTGTTCTTGACATTTATCCCCAAAACACCTATAATAATGATCAGGGGTGTGGACACACCCTATATTTGTGATGCGGAGATGATATGCACCGTGCTTTTTACTTCGTCGGTTTTCCTGTTGTTTTTGGCCACTTTGCTGGCGGTTTATAGCCTAGCCCCGCAAAAACACCGTTGGTTTGTGCTGCTGGTGGGCTCCATGGCTTTTTACGCCTATGCAGGGCCTATTTTCCTTATTTATATATGCACCACCATTATCGTTACGTATTTTTGCACCATGCGCATACGCCGCCTGTGGTTGTTGCGGGATGAATTTGCGGCGGCAACGGATGATAAAGAACAACGCAAGCAAAACAAGGCAAAAACTAAGGCCCTTACAAGGCGATGGCTTGTTGCTGCCCTGTTAATAAATTTAGGCATACTGGCCATGGTGAAATATACAGACTTTGCCATTGGCAATGTTAATGCCTTTATGGCACTGTTTGGGGCAGACAGGTCTTTTGGTTTTATGCGCTTTGCCCTGCCCATGGGTATTTCCTTTTACACCTTCCAAACCGTGGCATATCTTGTGGATGTGTACCGCGAGCGGACAAAGCCAGAGCGCAACCCGCTTAAATTTGCGCTGTTTGTTTCCTTTTTCCCACAAATTATCCAGGGCCCCATCAGCCGCTTTAGCGAGCTTTCCCAAACCCTGTACAGTGGCACTCCCGTCACCGGCACAAACCTGTCCCGCGGCGGCCAGCGGGTGCTGTGGGGGTTTTTCAAAAAGCTGGTGGTGGCAGACCGTCTTTTTCCGGCCTTGCTGGTGCTTACAGGCACACCGGAGGAATTTACGGGGGCTTTTTATCTGCTAAGCATTGCCCTGTATGCCATCATACTCTTTTGCGACTTTACAGGCGGCATAGACATCACCATAGGCATTGCGGAGATGTTTGGCATACGCCTGCCGGAAAACTTTAACCGTCCGTTTTATTCCCGCTCTATACAAGAATACTGGCAACGCTGGCATATGACCATGTATGCATGGTTTAGGGATTATGTATTTTACCCCATGTCTGTCGGCAAAAATATGCTTAAATTTTCAAAGTTTACCCGCCGTGTTTTTGGTGATGGCTTGGGCAAGCGTCTGCCGGTACATGTGTCTCTTATATGGGTTTGGTTTTTGACGGGGCTTTGGCATGGTGCCACATGGAATTTTATTGCGTGGGGCTTGGCGAATGGCTTTGTCATTATGTTTTCTTTGGAGGCAGCACCCTTGTACGCTCGCTTTCACGGCCGTTTTCCAAAGGCAGCAGAATCCTATATTTTCCGCGCCGGCCAAATTTTCCGCACTTTTTGGTTAATGAACATGATACGCTCTTTTGATATATACGACGGCGTGGGCAACACCTTCCGCATGATGGGTTCTATTGTAACGGACTTTGGCCTGGCCGATTTTTTAACCCGGGGCGTATCAGAGCTTACCCTGCCTGTGGCAGACTATGTCAGCGCTGCCATCGGGCTTTTGGCGATATTCTGGGTCAGCTACATGGGCCGCGGCGATGTTGATTTTCGTGACAGGTTGCGCACCAATTTCTCTTGGCCCGCCCGTTATGCGGTGTTTGGCTTGATACTTATTGCGGTGCTTATTTTTGGGGCATACGGCCATGGCTATGATGCCCGCCAGTTTATATACAATCAGTTTTAGGAGGCTGCAATGCGCACTAAAATCTTTAAATACACCATTACCATACTTGTCTTTGCGCTGGTATTTCTTGCGGCGCAACGGCTTCTTGTGCCAAAATACGCCTACAGCATACTGGAGGGCGGCCTTATCCGCGAATGGTATACCACGTCAATGGATCAGGACGTAATATTTATAGGCGATTGCGAGGTTTACGCCAATTTCTCTCCTGTTAAGCTATGGGAAGAATTCGGCATAACATCCGCCATACGTGGCAGCCCCCAGCAACTTATTTGGCAGTCATATTATCTGCTGGAAGAAACCCTGCGCCACCACACGCCGTCCGTTGTGGTGTTTAATGTGCTGGCCATGCAATATAACGAACCCCAAAACGAGGCCTACAACCGCCTTACCCTGGATGGTATGCGCATGTCGCCCTCTTGGTTTCGCTCTGTAATGGCATCACGGACAGAAGACGAGGATTTGCTGTCATACTTTCTGCCGTTTTTTAGGTACAAAGACCGCTGGCGTGATATTTCTGCCGAGGATTTTCGCTATTTCTTCCGCAACCCCCGTGTGTCCATCAACGGCTTTATGGTACGCAGTGATGTTGTACCCGCGGGCTGGATACCAGACCCCCTACCCTTGGCAAATCCGCAATTTGGCGACAAGGCATATTACTACCTTAACCGAATGGTTCAGCTGTGTGCCGCCCACGATATACCCCTGGTGCTGATAAAGGCACCGTCGTTGTTTCCCTATTGGCACAGCCAGTGGAACGACCAGATTGTGGCCTTTGCCGAGAAAAATGACTTGCTTTACATTAACTTTTTAGAGTATACTGATGATATTGGCTTGGATTTCTCCCTGCATACCTTTAACGCAGGCCTGCACCTAAATGTCTTTGGTGCGGAAAAACTGACTCAATTTTTCGGTGAAATTTTGCAGGCAGAGTTTGACCTACCCGACCGGAGAAGCGAAACGGCCACAGCGGCTCGCTGGGCTGAAAAAAGTGCCTTGTATCATCGTATTATCGCAAGGCAGCTGGCAGAGATTGAGGAAACAGGACGTATACAGAGTTTTTTAATAGAGTAGGGACGGCCGCCCCCGGCCGCCCAACACAATGAGGTGAAAATCAATTATGAAAAAACGGATCATACTAATCATTATTGCGGCTGCGGCAATCTTTGCCCTTGCGGCTTGCGGCGGCAATCAAGAGCCATCACAAATATCACCCGGCAACCCTACCCCAACCCCCACTACGGCACCGGCGCAAGCCGGCACCCAGACCGGCTTTGCCTTTGCCATTAGCGGCCACACCATCCATATGGACGCAAATATGGGCGATGTGTTGGACATGCTAGGCGAACCCCTTGGTATATTTGAGGCACCCAGCTGCGCCTTTGACGGCATCGACCGCATTTTCCAATTTCCCACCATACAGATACACACATATCCTCTGGACGATCAAGATTTTGTCCACACCATCATGATACGCGATGACAGCGTGGCCACGGTTGGCGGTATTTTTTTGGGTAGCAGCTTTGATGACCTTATGGCCGCCTATGGTGATGGATATAGCCAGGAGGCGGGTATGTTTACCTTTACCCGCGGCCGCACAACCCTTTCTTTCTTGGTGGAAAATGACATGGTAGTATCCATATTGTACGGTTTGATTATGGATTAGGAGACATACATGCGCAAAAAATTTGCAATTTCTTTCGGCGTGACAATGCTTGTCGCCACGCTGGGCATTTTAGGCATATATACGCTGTTTTGGCCTTTTGGCCTTGGTTTTGATTATTCCGTAAAAAGCGTTATCACCGTAACGGGCCACAGAGTGGAAGCGGCGGCTTTTTTGGACACCGGCGAGGAAATGACCCATGTGTCGGCGCAATTTGCCAATCCGGAGCGTGTTGACTTTTCCGCACCCGGGCGGCAAACCGTGGCATTAACCCTAACCCGTGGCGAAAGAACACTGGACACCACAGCCGCTATGTATGTTTTAAATGCAGTAGAATATTTGCATTTTGAATTTGCGGATGCAACCAACATCCCGCCGACCGCCGAAGATTTCATCACAAATGCCCATATACTTGCCATGCCCGTCCAACCCGTTTTTCTGTCCGCTCTGCCCAATTTTGCAAACCTGGCGGTGGGCCGATATTACATAGATCTTCATGTTGCCGGGGTAATTTTTCGCTCCGCAATTAATGTGGCCGACACAACACCCCCGACAGCCACACCAGTAAACCGCACCATGACCATGGGACAGGATGTATTTGCCGAGGATTTTGTGGTTAATATACAAGATGCATCCCCCATCGGCTCCATCGGTTTTGTTAGCGAACCCGACATCTATGCTCCAGGCGAGCAAGTTGTAGAGGTCTATATAGAAGATATTTTTGGCAACAGGGCCGTGTTTACATCAACCCTTACCCTAAGACCAAATGAAATACCCCCCACAATCACCGGCGTACGCGACCTGGAAATTATGCGCGGCAACCCCATTATGTTCCGCCAGGGCGTAAGTGCCACAGATGCCTTTGGCCGTGACCTGGAATTTACAGTAGACAGCAGTAGGGTGGACGCAAATGTGCTGGGTGCCCACACCGTTGTGTATATAGCCGAAGACTCACAGGGTCTGCGCACAGAAGTTACCGCCACCGTACACATTGTTGATGTTGACCCGGCGTGGATTAACCAAAGAACCGACGAAATTTTAGCGGGAATATTACGCGACGGCATGACCCAGGTACAGCAAGCCCGCGCTATATTTGACTGGATAGGCCAAAACGTGGGTTATGCGGCGGATATTGGCCGCGAAACAGTGTATGAAGGCGCTTTTCAGGCCCTGACCCAACGGCGCGGCAACTGCTTTGTTTTTTACTCTATATCCGAAGTAATGCTCACCCGGGCCGGCATACCCAATATGCGCATAGACCGCATACCCGGCACCCGCACCAGACACAGATGGAATCTTGTTAATCCTGACGATATGGGCTGGTTTCATTTTGACACCACGCCAAACAGGGTAACATTTAACCGCTTTATGTTCACAAACACCCAGGCGGTGGAATTTACAGAACTGATACAGCAAGAAGTTGGCACCAGATATTATTATGTATTTGACCCCACCCTGTATCCGGAGATTATAGAATGAGCCGGCCACTGTTAGGCGTGTTGGGCGGCATGGGCGTGCAGGCCACGGGATATTTTTATGATATTTTAAACCGTATGCAGAACGTATCTAAAGAGCAAGATTATTTGGACGTGCTGGTATACAGCAAGCCATCCATTCCCGACCGCACCGCCTTTATAACCGGCCAAAGCACCGAAAGCCCATTGTCTTCGCTGTTGCATGGCATACGTCTGTTGGAGGCCGCAGGTGCGGGATGCATCGCCATACCTTGCGTCACTGCCCATTATTTTTATAAAGAATTAGCCATGGCTGCGTCTGTACCTGTGCTTAATATACTGGAAGAAACCGCGCTGCATGCCGAAAAACTCGGCCATACAAAGGTAGGTCTGTTGGCAACAGATGGCACCATGCACAGCCGTATTTTCCACAAGGCATTTGCCGCAAAAGACATTGAAATTATAGAACCCAGCCGCGATGAACAGGTTGCTGTCATGAAAATTATTTACGATACAAAATGTGGGACAAATGTAGAGCCAGCCGCCCTGGCATATTTGGCAGAGAACCTGCACAACAGGGGTGCCCAGGGTGTGGTGCTGGGTTGCACAGAGCTGCCATTGGTATTTAAAGGGCAAAAACACGAATATATAGAGGCCATGGCGGTGCTGGCCGCGGCGGCGTTATGTAGGGGCGGCATTTTGCCGCCCGTTTAAAAGGAGCGTGAAACACCATGACCAATGTACTGCAATACCTGGAAAAAACCATGACACACATACCAAACCCTGATAAACCGGCATTTATTGGCGAAACCGGTAGCATGACTTTTCGCCAGCTTTACCATCAATCCCGAGCCATAGGTACTTTTTTGGCTGACAGGGGCGTACGCCAACAGCCCATTGCCGTGTTTATGGAAAAAAGCCCGGATATGATAGCTGCCTTTTTGGGTGTGGCATACGGCGGCAATTATTATGTACCCGTAGACGCCGAAATGCCGCCTGTGCGCATACAGCTTATTTTAGAGACCGTCAATCCCCCTTTGATAATTTGCGATGAAACCACACAGCCGCTGGTTGAGAAATGGGGCTTACCTTATGCTACCCAGCTATTTTCTGGCATAAACCAACACCCCATAAGCGACAACACCTTGGCGCAAATACGCGCCCAAGCCATAGACGCCGACCCTCTTTATGTGGTATTTACATCAGGCTCCACGGGCATACCCAAAGGCGTCATTGCATGTCACCGCTCGGTTATTGATTATATTGACAGTCTGTCCGGTGTGTTACAAGTCGGCCCGGATACTGTCTTTGGCAATCAGTCGCCTCTATATCTGGACGCCTGCCTAAAGGAGATTTACCCCACCTTAAAATACGGCGCATCTGCTTATCTTATACCAAAATCCCTGTTTATGTTCCCTGTGCGGCTGATAGAATACATCAACGACAACCGCATTAACACCATATGCTGGGTGGCTTCTGCGCTGGGCTTGGTGGCGGGTCTTGGGGCCTTGGACAAGTTTACACCCCACACCCTGCACACAGTGGCCTTTGGCAGCGAGGTCTTCCCAATAAAGCACTTTAACCGCTGGCGCGAAGCCCTGCCCCAGGCGCGTTTTATCCACCTGTATGGCCCAACAGAAGCCACAGGTATGTCCACATACTATGAGGCCGACCGCACCTTTGGCCCAGACGAAAGCATCCCTATTGGCCAGCCATTTGTTAATACAGAAATTATTCTGCTGGACGACAATGATGCCCGGCCCCCCCAAGGAGAACCCGGCGAAATATGTATACGCGGAACCTGCCTAAGCCTAGGATACTTTGGCGACACCCAGCGCACCCAGGCCGCTTTTGTACAAAACCCCCTGTCACCTTTCCCGGACATTATATACAAAACCGGCGATATGGGATATATCGGCCCGGATAGCCGGCTGTACTTCATAGCCCGCAAAGACCACCAAATAAAACACATGGGCCACCGCATAGAGCTTGCGGAGATAGAATGGGTCGCCAGCCGCTGTAAAGACATACAAATGGCCTGCGCCGTCTTCGATAGCGACGCAAGCCGCATTATCCTATACTATATGCCCCAAAACGACGCCACCAAAGCAGAAGTAATGACGGAGCTTAAAACCAATCTGCCCAGATATATGGTGCCCCACGCCATATTCCCCATAGAAAATCTGCCACTAACAGCTGGCGGCAAATTCGACCGTCTAAGCCTGTTGGAAAAATACCTGGAAAATAAGAAAGGAAAATAAAACGTGGCTAATTTACTGGAAATTTTACAAGAAATGTACCCCGATGTAGACTTCGCAACCCACACAGCCCTAATCGACGACAAAGTCATAGACTCTTTTGACGTCATCACCCTTGTGGCAGAAATCAGCGACAGACTAGACGTAGCCATACCCGCCGAAGAACTTATTCCCGAAAACTTCAACTCCTATGCCGCCCTAAATGCCTTGGTAGATCGCTTGGAAGACGAAGCATAGTTAAGATAAGATAGTCGTGTGAAGAATATATGGTATTCCTAAAGGTGGTTTGTCATGGACGCAGCTTCACGAAGAAATACAATATATGAGATAATTAACCAGAGCAATGCACCTGTGAGTGCTTCTTCGCTGGCTAAAAGACTAAATGTAAGTCGTCAAGCCATTGTTGGAGATATAGCACTATTGCGCGCGCAAGGATATGAAGTCATTGCGACAGCAAGAGGTTACATGACTCCCGAATTTAGGGAGCCAAATAAATATATCGGAAAAATCGCTTGCTCTCACAGCCCCGAAAATACTAAGAATGAGTTATACACAATAGTAAATGCAGGAGCTGTTATTTTGGATGTAATAGTTGAGCATGAACTGTATGGAGAAATTGCAGGACAGCTTAACCTTAGAAACCGACAGGACGTTGATGCTTTTTTACATAAGGTAAAAACATCTGAGGTCAAGCTGCTGTCTGAACTTACTATGGGAGTACACCTGCATACAATAGCTTGCCGCGATAAGGCTCATTTTGAACAGGTATGTCAAGCCCTAGACAAGGCGGGTCATTTATATAAAGATTAGTTGTTGACTTAAATAATCCCACATGATATAATTTACAAGTGACAAGACATATGTAAATTATATTAAGGAGTGGTTATTTTGCAAGTAACAGCACGTAAGACCAATGTTTTCCAGTTAGCTGCTACAGCCGTTCTGATAGCTGTTGGCATACTAATTCCAATGGTAGCTCCAAGGGTGGTAATAGGGCCTGCTTCGTACACTTTGGCAAGCCATGTGGCTATTTTTATAGCCATGTTTATTTCCCCAAAAGTTGCAGTCGGTGTCACCTTGGGTACTACTATAGGGTTCTTTTTCGGAGGATTCCCTCTGGTCATAGTGTTTCGAGCTGCCAGCCATATAATATGGGCGTGGCCCGGTGCGCTCTATTTATCAAGAATTGATAAATTCAAAATCCCATGGGTTAGGCTGCGCATTTTTTCATTTATAATTGCCGTAATCCATGGTGCAGGGGAATTAGTTGCGGTTGTCCTCTTTTATTTCGGTACTGGTTTTCCGGAAGGTACAGGGCTTGTATGGATTTTAGGATTCATTGGTTTGGGTTCAGTCGTACATAGCATGGTGGATTTAGAAATTGCTAATGTGGTGCGGCTTGTTCTGCAAACGCAAAAGCCCTATAGGGAATTAGCGCGTAGTGACAAATATATAGATGCGGTGCGACCTCACATGTCCGGACAATAATATCAATAATGGATTTGGGGGGGGTTAATCTAATTCGTGCCCATAAATGATGTATTCAAAATTGCTTTTGCCGCAACAAATTTCCCCTTGACAAGCACGTGGGTTTCTGGTAGAATTGGTAATGCTTCAAGCATGCAGGGGTATAGTGAAATGGTATCACGCCGGTCTCCAAAACCGTTATTGAGGGTTCGAATCCTTCTACCCCTGGCACATGGGCATGGCCCGTGCAAACCCCCTTAATCCCCCCTTAACAAAGAGAAGATTGTCCTTCCCCGGGCGGTCTTCTTTTCTTTGCACAACAAAAATCTATTTATGCTGGACATGCAGTTTTCCGTCTTTCTGTATTTCGGCGTACAATATGCCTTCCTTGCTTTTGATGTTTAGGTCATTTAAAGCATCGTCCAGCCAGCTTTTGGTTAGGCCCAGCTCTTTTAGGTTTTTGGTTATAACTCTGCCCTCTGATATGACCATTGTCGGAAGACACTTTGCACTTGCTTGTTTTTTAAGGACGCTTAAATCGCCGTTGGGTTCTAAAATTGCATAGTCAACATCCGCCACAGAAAAAGCGTTGTTTGTTCTTAGCATCATTGTTAGGTCATCCACATTTAGACGCTCTTTTTTTAATGCCGAATATATGATTTTGCCTTTTTTGATGAGAATAACGGGCTGCCCGTCGAACAGCTCCCTAAATTTGATGCTTTTTAAAGCCATAAACTCTACAAAGATCGCAAGCCCCACCCAAAGAACTATGCCCAAAACAGATCGCCAAAAATCTATATCACTGTGCAAGATGATGTCACCCAACATACTGCCGATAACTATTCCGGAAATATAAGTAAACACATTTAATTGCCCCAGCTGCTTGTTGCCTATAATTCTAACCAAAACCAGCAGTATTATAAAACCCAACGAAACCCGCATTAAAACTTCCGGCATATTGATAATCACCCCGGTTTTTATTATCCCTGGGTTTCTTAAAAACTATGCCCCGTCATCATTGCTCTACTGACTAAATATTGCCCCAAGCAATATGTGCAGACCTATTGCCACCAATATGACACCGCCTGCAAATTGTGCCTTGGCTTTGAATTTAACACCAAAAATGTTGCCGATTTTTACACCAACCATTGATATAACAAGGGTTATCACCCCGATTAGCGAAACGGCAGGGGCAATATTTACCTGCAAAAACGCAAAAGAAACACCAACCGCAAACGCATCAATACTTGTGGCGACGGCCAGAGGCAACATTGATGATGGCTTTAATGAATGCTCCCTGCTCTGGGCATTTTGCTCCTTTTTAAAGCTATCCATCATCATTTTACCGCCAAGGAAACAAAGCAGCGCAAAAGCAATCCAATGGCTATATTGCGCAACTCTGTCAGCAAACAATGTCGCAGTAAAGTAGCCAATCAGCGGCATACCGGCCTGAAACACACCAAAATAAAGCCCAACAACCAATGCATTTTTAAAGCCAACCCTCGTCATGCCCAGTCCCGCACAAATTGACACAGCAAAAGCATCCATAGAAAGTCCGATGGCAAGAATAAAAAGTTCCCCAAAGCCCATGGCTGACTCCTTTTTTAAAAAGATAGTTAAATAACCGCTGGTTCCAGCAACTTAAGAGTTTTCTTTGCGCAATCTATCTCGGCCATTATGCCATAAGGCAAAATGCAGATAGGGGATGTGTGACCAAAATTGACATTGTAAAGTATGGGCAGGTCGCTGCGGCCGCTTTCCTGGCCAATAACTTTGGTCAGCACCTGCTTATATTCATCATAATACTTCTCCCCGGCGGGCTTGCCCACCACAACACCACTTATGCGCCCAAAAATCCCCTGGGCCGCCATGCCCCGCAATATATATTTTATCTCATTTGGTGCCGGACATTCCTCTGATGTCTCAACAAAAAGTATTGTATTATCCCACTCCTCTGGCGCGGGCCAAATTTTCGTGCCAATTACCATAGGAAACACATCAATACAGCCGCCCAGCAACCGCCCGCGGGCAATGCCGTTTCCTTGCAGCAATTCATAACCCCTTTCGTCCCCGGTCATTTTCCGGGCAATATTATTGTTATCGGCATTAGCCCAATCCAAAAATTCCCCCGTCCATACCGGGCTGGGCTCTATGGCAAGCTGTTCGGCAGGCTCAAACAAGACGCTTTGGATATAATGCCTGGTATATTCATGCATGGCTGCATTTTCCGCAAATTCCATAAGTATACATGGGCCGTAAAATGATATCAAGCCGGCCATACGCAACATAAAATGGTTTGCGGTGGTGTCAGAATATCCCATAAACACCTTGGGATTATCACGAATTATGTCAAAATCAATGTATTCCAGCAGCCGTATGGTGTCATCGCCGCCAATCATGCAAATAATTCCGCTTATGTCGGGATTATTAAAAGCCGCCATCAAATCCGCTGCCCTGGCTTCGGGATGTTTGTCTAAGTATTCTATGCCCTTCAAGGCATTTGGCATGACAACAACATTTAGGCCAAAAACCTCCTCCAGCCGCTTTTTGCCTATTTCGTATCTGTGCATAAAGGTTGTCTCGCCGCCTATGCCTGATGATAGAGAAACGATGGCAACGGTGTTCCCTGGTTTTAGTCGTGGGGGCTTTAGCATAAACAACACCTCCTTTATAAACACAGCATACCACAACAGGCGCAAAAACTCAACCAACACACTGCCAACCAAAAACACGCCAGCGACAAGGCCGGCGTGTTTTATTGTTATGGTTGATATGTACTTGTGTTGCGGCCGCTAAAGAACTAATTATATCGCCAAGAGCCGGTGAAGCCATTTAGGGGCGTGCCCACTCCGCCAACATTTGTGATCGTACGGAAGCTAAGTACACCTACCGCGGTAGTTCCTTGAGCTAAAGCCGCGCCGCTGTCGCCCTGTTGAAGTACCCGGGTACCATTACCAAATACCATTACGAACTCCGAGAGTCTGAACCCATCATTAATTGTAGGTGCCGTGTAGGCCGTAACAGCACCATGAAAAGTTCCGGTGGTGGTGGCACCAAAGGCTCTTACGGCAGAACCACCGGATGGTCTGTTGCTTCTAAAGTTTGCCATTGCTGTTCCATCAGGTAACAAGGTGCTGACTGTAATGCCGTTGCGCAATGTAATCCTGGTCCAATCTACACCAACCAGAGGGGTGAACAAGGAATGCGCTACGTCACCTATATGAACTCCATTTTGGTACACGTGAGTTCCTTCCCCAAAGGCTCCGGTGTTAGTGGAATGGGCGGCAGTGAAAAACTCCGTTCGATTGTGATTTCTTGGGTGGCCCACTGTAAAGCCGCCTTGCGCTCCGGTTCTTGGATTACGCAAGTCTATTCTGGCGCCCATAAAGACATGAGATATTGACGCCGGTGATATGCTTGCATCCAAATTATTAGGCAGAGCAGGAGCTGGGCCGTATGGTATGAAATCGTGTGGAGTGGGCAAGGCCAGAAATCGCTGCACACGGCGGCCTCTTAAAAAGTCTTCAAGAAGAGCAATTTGTTCTTCCGAATACATTTCGGCATAAGAACTCATGGGGACGTTATTGAGCATTATATAAGCCTCGTCCGGGTCATACTCAATCCACTCAAAGATAGTGCGCACTGCTCTCTCGCTAAATGCACTTTCTATTGGGTGCACAAACACAAAAACCATTTGCTCTGCCGGTATGCCTGTTGCTAGATTAATCGCTTCTTTCAGCTCCTGGTTAAGCACATCGTCTTCGTTCGTAATGCCGATGGCAAAATGATTCTCGAAGCCCGCTATATTGACGTTGGTCAGCGGCGTATCCCATATGCCTCCAGTAAAAATGTCCACAAAACCGTCTCTTACCCTCGAGTCAACCGATGCCCACATAAGCTCTTGAAAAGCCTCGGCATCATAAAAGCTGTCAAAGCTGCGTCTTGCAAGCATATTTCCGCCGCTTGCGTCGCCAAGAAATTCCTCCAGCAGCATTAGCTGGTTTTCCAAAACCTGTCTGTCTGCACTTGCCTCAAGTGCGGCTGTGCCGGAAACAAACAACAGCAACACCAAAGCAAAAATGCCAATATACGTCTTTTTAAATAGTTTTTTCATGGTACAAAAATCCTCCTTTGTTTAGGTTTTTTGTCGGTGGCCTCCAACGGTAATATGCACGTATCAAACATCGTGCTACTTATAATATATATATATATATATTGACTTTGTCAAGGAAAAGTTTGGCATAATGTGTCAAAAAATACTTTTGCTGCCGCAATGGACACCCGCAAACAAATTGGTCTGAAGCGATATTCACCGAAATGACACCCCGCACATATTATGGTCTGAGAGGCCAATACCCTAAAGATTTTAGTGGTTTTATCGAAAACAAGGAGGTTAAATTATGGCAGCTTTTGAATTTGGAAACTATCCTGAGAAGCCGGGCAGGGGAACCTTTGGACCCGGCACAAGCGCGGCATCCACAGGCACGCCTGCCTTTGGTGCGGGTCATGGGCACGGTCATGGTCATGGCAATGTAGAAATACCCAACCCCCACCACAGATTACGCAGCGAGCCCCTGCTCGCCCTTAAAATTTACGACTCTTGCCGCCACAAAAACTGTCTTACCCGGTCCGAGCTGGGTTTTGCCCGCTCTATAGACGGCCACCCCATTATTCCGCCGGAAGACGCACACTCTGTCACCATCGAAAACCTGCACATCAGAAGAATTGTAATCGCCAAAAAAGAGCCCAGCCCATTTAAGCGCGGCTTTTGGGATGTTGAAGTAAGATACATCTTTGACTACGAACTTAAATTTGCCGGACATGAAGACAACAAGTACGAAAACGTACACGCCACCAGCTCTTTCACCCGCTGCACAAACCTGTTTGGCTCCGTGGGCGCAGAAGTAGCTATGGCCACCGACCTTTTTGGCAGAGCAGAAACCACCATGAGCGGCGAACCATTTGCAATTGTAGAAGCCAAGGCCCTGGGCCTGGCGGCAGAAATTGTGCGCAAGCGTTGCCATCATCACGAAGAGCCGGCTCACGTAGCTGTCACCATCGGCCTGTTCTCTATCATCAAGCTTTACCGTCTGGTGTCCCTGCTGGTGGAATCCCGTGGTTTTGTTATTCCCGAAGCCTGCGGCGATGTATGCCCGCTTAACCCTTGCGATTTCTTCGAGGAGCTAAATTTCCCAATGGATTCCTTTGCGCCACCCCAAAAGCCGGAATTTATGGCCGGTGTCAGCGGTGATATTCCAAGCGCAGTGCGGGAAGAACCAAAGGGCTAGACACGATATTTTAAAGAGGAGCTTCCGTGTTGCAGAAGCTCCTCTTTTTTATGCCCGTTGGTATCAGCAGGACAAAAGCCTTTTTAACATTTCGATTATCCCTGCGGCAATTAAGCTCCCTGCTGTGTTGTCTGCCAAACTGCCTAACTTCTTAATGTTGTCGCGTATAGTTTTTGGCTCTTTTCTTTTTTGTGCGTTGTTTAATGCTTTAACTATAATAGCCCTTGCTTCGTCGCTATTTTCAGGAAAGGCCTCATCAAAGTCCGGATGATTTGAAGCCTTGTAAAGCTCACGGAAGGCCTTAATGACGACATCGTAGTTAAAATCATCTTTTGGCGGCTGTGGATTTACTATGATGCAGCTATAGTCGTGCATACTGCCAACGATTATTCCGCGGCCATGGTTGACATTTACCTGCTGTGCATCCATGCCATCACCCCACCTTTATATTTGATGAATCGTTCATCTGATCTATGATAATGCCACTGCCAAAATTAATGTTGTAGCGTTTGTTTCCTTTATTTCCTTCACAAATTATGTTGCTCAACACCGCGAAAGCTTCATCGATAAAATTAAGTTGAGGCGACGTAAAAGAAACCTGGCGGCCAGAATTTAACTCTATATGTACGGCATAATATTGCATTTGAGACTTGTGCTTCCAAATCGCATACGCAACAAACCCAAGAATTGCCAAACCTAAAAGCCCAACTATACCGCCTCCGCCGGACATTCCAAAAATGAGAGCACCTAAACCAAGTAATGCGCCAACCACCACAGGATACGCCGGAAAAGATTTTTTGGGCAGACTTCCTTTCCATACTTGCGTTACATTAGAAATTTGCATAGCAGTACCTGCAAACGAAATTACATTGTCCTTGACCGTAAGTTCCGCTGATTCCAGCACTTTTGATTTCGTTTCCCTTAAATTAGCCACCTCTAACATGTCCTGCATACTCATATCAATATCCTCCTATGCACAAATTGTAATGTTATGTATTGTATCACATCATTCTTTGTGTGTCAACAATTTTCGCAGTAATTTGGCAAATTCTTCGGAAGCAGCACAAAAAGGTGTACGCAAAAACAAAAATAGGCGACCGTATGTTGGCCGCCCATCTGTATTCCTTTATTAAAACTGTGGCACAATACGCCCCAGGTACTCATCGTGGATAAACTGCCGCACCACATCGGATGATATAGCACGGATAAGGGCCTGTAGAGCCTTGTTGTCCTCATAACCTGCGCGCACCACCACAAAATTGGTGAAGTTTTCGGCAGCTTCGGATTCGTCTGCTTCGGCGGCACCGTATATATTGCGGTAAAACACGCCACCTTGCAGGGCAAAATTACCATTTATTACGGCGAAGTCTACATCTGGCAGTATACGGGGCAAAAGCTCAGCGGCCAGGGGTGTGATGTTAAGGTCGTTGCGGTTAAGCTCCAGGTCATCTAATAGTTGCAATGCGCGGGCTTCATTTGAAGGGTCGTCAGGAATAGCGATTGTAGCCCCGGAGGTGATGTCATCCAGGCTGTACAGCCGCCCAGCGTACAGCCGCAAAGGCTCAAAATGCACCCCAAAAACCGGCACAAGGTCTGTACCATGATTGGCGTTAAAATTGGCCAAAAAGGGTCTGTGTTGGAAAAAGTTTGCATCAACGGCCCCATCGCGCAGGGCAATATTGGGTAGCACAAAGTCGTCAAATTCCACTATTTCGAGCACAAAGCCTTCTTCCAGCATAAGGGGCGCGGCTTGGGCCAAAATTTGCGCATGAGGCACGGATGATGCGCCAATTGTAAATACGATGTAATCGCCGTTATCGCCATTGCCACCACAAGCGGCCAAAGCTACAAGGGCGGTCAAGCCCAACAAGAAAGTTATAATTTTTTTCATAATATCACATCTCCATTAAATTATTTTTCGGTCAATCTTTGCCGCCAGTACATTTAACACCAGCTGGACAATAGCCACAATAGCCACAATAAAAACAACCGTAATAAGCATTAAATCTGTTTGGAACCGCTGGTATCCATACCTAATTGCAATGCGCCCCAGGCCGCCCGCACCCACGGCACCTGCCATGGCCGACAGGCTTATAAGGTTGATAGTGGTTATGGCCAGGCCTCGCACTAATGACGGTATACTCTCCGGCAGCATCACCTTGCGTATTATCTGAAAATTTCCCGCGCCCATGGACTTTGCCGCGTCTATTACCCCGGCATCAAGTTCGCTAAGGGCGGCCTCTACCATGCGCGCCACAAAGGGCGCGGCGGCAATAACCAGCGGCACAATGGCAGCGGTGGATCCTATTGTAGTGCCCACAATAATGCGGGTAATGGGTATTAACAAAACTATCAAAATTATAAAAGGAATAGAGCGGCCGGTGTTTACCACCAT
Organism: Defluviitaleaceae bacterium; assembly: GCA_009785595.1. Classification (GTDB taxonomy): domain Bacteria; phylum Bacillota; class Clostridia; order Lachnospirales; family WRAX01; genus WQVZ01. Next base: position 21,906 of record WQVZ01000012.1, read on the forward strand.
GCCCAAAATTTTGTTGGCGGGGCGGTTTGGCATAAGTCCATCCGGCCCGGTGGCCACCAGCATAACCCCCATTGGCAGACCCAGCGCATAGGCTATGGTCACGGAGGCAAAGGTCATATACATGGTGTCCACAAGCCCATCAAACAGCGTGGGCCAAAAGGCCGCAAAAGTAATCCATAAATTTTCCATATTTTATTCCTCCCCATCCAGGTTTTTTTCTACATTTAGCAGCAATTTCGTCATAGAGTGCTGGGGATTTGCGATAATATCAGCGGTTTGCCCCAGCTCTACGACCCTCCCTTCGCTCAGCACAGCCATACGCTTTGTAATGGCTCGTATAACCCCAATCTCGTGGGTTATAATGATGATGGTAATGCCAAGCTTTGTGTTTATATCCCTAAGCAGCCTTAGAATTTCCCCTGTGGTGAAGGAGTCCAAGGCGCTGGTAGGTTCGTCACACAGCAGTATTTTGGGATTTGTAGCCAAGGCCCGGGCAATGGCCACCCTTTGCTTTTGTCCGCCGGATAATTGGGCCGGGTAGGCTTTTAGTTTGTCCGTAAGATCAACAAGTCCCGCAAGCTCGCTCACTCTTTGGTTTATGTATGTTTTGTCCGCCTTTATCAGCTCCAACGGAAAAGCAATATTTTTCTCCACATTACGCTGCATCAGTAGGTTAAACCCCTGAAACACCGTGCCCATCTGCTTTTTGACCGTATTGGCGGCGGTACCGCTAAAATCCGTAACATCTTGGCCCAAAATCTCAATGCGTCCGGCATCCGGTCGCTCCAACAGTCCAATCATCTTTAGCATGGTGCTTTTGCCTGCGCCGGATTTGCCAATGATGCCAAAAATATCCCCGGCATCAATGTCCAATGTAGCGTCCTGCAAGGCATGTATGCTGTTTTTATAAATCTTTGTAACATTTTGCAGTTTTATCATATCAAGCACCCTTTCTGTCCGTTATACTATTTCTTGCCCAGGGTTGACATATTTTGATTGAAAAGAAATAACATGAATCAAAAAACCCCTAGAAAATAGGAAAAACCTATCTTCTAGGGGCGAAAAAAATCCGCGGTACCACCCTAGTTCATCTGCCCATTGCTGTGGCAGACCTCGTCGGATGCAAACACATCCTATTGCTGTAACGTGCAAACACGTAGAACCCTTAGCCGCCCACAAAAGACGTACCTCGAATCCTAAAGGCTCCCGGACCATATTCGGTATGTTGCTTGGGCCCTCCCTCTCAGCCTGGAAGCATAAGCTTCGCTGGGGAGATTCTCTGTAACCGGCAATCACGCCTACTCATCCATTCACTGCCCTCATAGCAATTTTCTCTTTAGTGGGCCATTTTTGAAATGACACCACGGCCCGCTTTTTCCGGCAGCACAGCGATTTCTGCTGCGCGAGAGGGAAAATCAAAAATGGCCTACCATGAATAAAATTGCTAGCTAGTATGAAATTGTATTAAAGGCAATTATACCACATATTTTCCATTTGTCAATACCTTTTTTCAAAAAAATTCGCAAACAGGCCGCTGTCCTCGCAAAATAGCCTTGACAATTATGTGGGACAGGAGTATAATTTGTACAATTATGTTTGTAGGGGTGACGCAATGGGCAAGCACACCTTTTTTGTGTTGTTGGCGCTTACGGTGGTGTGGATAATTTTGATGGAAGAGATATCCTGGCGGGTTTTGGGCATGGGTATGCTTACTGTCATAGCCTGTATGCATCTGGGCAGCAAATTTTTGCCTTATGACGAGATAAAAAACGTAAACTTTTTTAAGCTGGCCACATACCCGCTGTTTTTGGTGGGACAAATTTACGCGGCCGGCTTTCAGGTTATAAAGGTTATTTTGCTGGGGTGTCGGGTGGATGTTGTTAAGATGAAAACCCGCCTTAACAACGAAACTTTACGTATTATTTTGGCAGACTCCATCACCCTCATACCCGGCAGTGTGTTGTTGGAGCTGGATGGAGAAGATGTTACGGTGCTGTGGATAACATCCAGCAAAGCACCCGTATTGGATGCCGCCGGCACCGATGAACTGATAAAAGGCAAGCTGGAGCGCAGGCTGGCCGTGGCTCAAAGAGATGAGCAACCAAAAACTGACGAGTACGAGTGAGGTAAGTGTTAAGCATGTATATACTGTGGGCAATGCTGGGCCTTGTGGTCCTTTATATTATCCGTGCGTTAATAGGGCCGTCTATATGGGACAGGCTTTTGGCCCTTAACCTTGTGGCCACCAAAATAATCATCATTATCATTGCCTATGCCTTTGTTACCGGCATTTCCTTTTTGCAAGACTTTGCCGTAATATACACCCTGTCGGGCTTTATTGGCACCATTTTTATTGCCTTGTTTTTGTCCGAGCGCAGAGTGGGCAAGCGAAGGGGGAAAAAATAAATGGACTTTGCAGGGGTTTTGGATATTGCCGGGCATATTGTCATTGGCATTGGTATTGCTTTTATGGTCATTGGCGCATACGGGCTTTTTAAATTCAGAGATTTTTATCCCCGTCTGCTTATTGCTTCCAAAATTGATACGGTTGGGCTGCTTACCGTGCTTTTTGGCATTACTCTGCGCAGCGGCTTCACTTTTTTTTCCGCCAAGGTGCTGTTTATTGCCGTTATCATATTAATATTAAACCCAATGGTAGCCCATATTGTGGCCCGGGCAGCTTATCGCGCAGGTTATCAGCTGGAGGGCACATTAACTGACGATTCTTCCGAAGAAGAACCGTTTGCGGAGGAGTAATGGACATGCTATCGGAAACCCTGCTTGTGACCTTGCTTGTTATATGGGTATTGTGCTGTGTGCTTATACTCTTCGAGCGGCGCATATACCGCAACATCATATATTTTGGCATTTTTTCACTGATAGCTTCTTTGTGCTATCTTCTTTTGGGTGCCCCCGACGTGGCCATGGCCGAGGCGGGCATTTCTGTATTTGCCACCATTTTCTTTATTGTGTGCATAGAAAAATCCTATAGCCGCCAAGGCGGTGCCGTTAGGGAAAAATCCGAATCTATGCGACGCGGCCGATGGATCATCAAAATTGCCGTGCCCCTGGTGTTTTCCGCGGGGCTTTTTGCGCTGTTTGTGCGTTTTATGCCAGATATTCCCGTCAACACATACCTAAAAGACCAATTTTTGGCCAGATTTATGACGGATGTGGGGGGATATAACGCCGTTACGGCTATTTTGTTAGGTTACAGGGTGTATGATACCCTTTTCGAGGCTTTGATACTGGTGGTTTCTGTGGTGGCGGTGGCCCATATGTCCTGGGCAGAAGAATTATCTGTGCCCGACGGCCGCCACAGCGAAATAGAAAACTCCAATATGGCTGTATTTACCATGCGTATCATATGCCCCATCATCCTTATTTTTGGCGCATACTTAATACTTAACGGCCACGTAGCAGCAGGTGGCGGCTTTTTGGGCGGGGTTGCCATATCCACCTTCTTTATATGCCGCTACTATATTTATGGTATTTACGACATGCCCGTGAAAAAGGTTATGCGCATGGAAGAACTTGTGTTTATATACTTCACCCTTATGGCGGTGCTTTTTGTCACACTTATCGGCGCAAATATATATCTGCCATCAGATTTTGCCGAGGTATATCAACATCTGTATCTTATCATCATGAACACCCTTATCGGCCTAAAGGTAGCCTGCGGATTTTTTATTATTTTCTATAGATACGTGACAGTTGAGCGTATAGAAGGCGAACTGCCAGCCGAAGAAGGGGGGAGCCAGGCATGATAGGAGCTTTGGATATTTTTGCGGTGGCTTTGTTTTTCATCAGCTTTTTTGGGCTTATAACCAGCCGCAATATCATAAAAACCATTATATTTATACTGACCATGCAGACATCGGTTATAATGTTTTGGCTCTTTATAGGCAGCCGCACAGGCACAATACCGCCCATTATAGACGTGGGAGACATTGCATATATGTATAATTTGCCGGCATATGCCGACCCACTGCCACAGGCGTTGATGCTTACCACAATTATTATAGGTATTTGCGTGGTGGCCATTAATATAATTATGCTTAACACATTGTTTAGAAAATACAAGACCACCGAATGGTCCAACATGGCCAAATTGGCCCGCAAAGACCATATAGAAAAATATTAAGGAGGCAGGTGCAAAGCCATGCTTACATTTTTTGTGATAGTACCTGTTTTGATAGCTGTCTTCCTGTTTGTGTTCTCCACCAACAAGGCGGCCAGGGTGTTGGCTATAATTATCCAGTCCCTATTTGTGCTGGCCACTTTTTGGCTGTTTTTGCAAAGCCGCCACACAGAGTTTATCACTTATGTGGGCAGTTATGATGACGTGCTGGGCATAATTTTGCGGACAAGCAATACATCCGCCGTGTTTATACTTCTAACCAGCGTCATTTTTCTTGCCGTGTCCATATACAGTTATAACGAAGAAGGCGTGCGCACCTTTTGGTTTTTGCTATTTATTTTGGAAGCCGTGCTGGTTGGCCTGTTCTTAACCCGAGATTTGTTTAACATCTTTGTTTTGGTAGAGGTCGGTACGGTGGTTGTCACCATACTCATCATGTATTATCGCGGCCGACGGCAGATGTTTACCGGCATGGTATATCTTATGCTAAACATTGTGGCCATGCAGTTTTATCTTTTTGGTATTGGTTATATTTATATGCTTACCGGTGCTTTTGACGTGGCTCATGTGGCCGATGCCCTTGCATATATAGACCGTGAGGCCTTGGTGCTGCCCTATGCCCTTATTATGACAGGCATGGCCTTTAAGTGTGCCATCATACCTTTGCACAGCTTTGTGCCAAAGGTGCGGCTGTATCCCGCCGCACCATCAGCGGTTGTGGCCATACTTTCCGGCGTGCAAATTAAAACCAATGTGTATCTTTTTCTGCAATTCCATCAGGTTTTCGATACTTTTTCCGCACAGGGCTTCTTCCTTGCTGTGGGCATCATCACCAGTGCCATCGGCGTGTTTATGGCCATGTGCCAGACGGATATAAAAATGATTTTGGCATACCACACCGTGTCACAGGTGGGGCTTATTATCATCGGCCTTTTTGCCGGGACAGAATATTCTTTCCTGGGCGGCCTGTTCCATGTTATTAGCCACGGGGTGTTTAAAACCGCACTGTTCCTTACCGCCGGCATAATTTTCCATGCCTACGGCACCCGGGATGTGTACAAGATACGGGGGGTGATGCGGCGTATGCCTATTGTAGGGGCGGTGACAGTGGCCGCGGTGCTGGGCATTACCGGCGCGCCTTTCTTTATCGGCAGCATATCAAAATACTTCATATCCGCCGATGTACATTGGCTGGTAGAATGGTCGGTCATTATCATCAGCCTTGGCACCATCATATCTTTTACCAAATACGCCGGTATGCTTTTTGGCAAGCCGGACCAAGACTTGATAGGCGACAAGCCCAAGCCGGATACATGGCGGCTGGTGCCGGCCATGGCCCTGGGGGCCATGTGTCTGTTGGGCGGCGTTTTTGGCCAGCCCCTGGTTAATTTCCTCTTTGTAAACACTGCCACCATCGACATTATGGGATATGCCCAAAAGGCCTTGATATTCTTTGTCAGCGTTGCCGTGGGTTATGGCATTTACAAATATATCATCGCGGGCAACAAATTACTTAAACGAATAGGAGATTTGGATTTGGGCTTTAAAAGTGCTTGCGCGTCCATGGGGGCCTTTTTCGGCCTTATCATCATAATGGTAGGTGTTTTGTAGCCTTGACAGCTACACAATACGAAAAATTATTTTTTGGCCATAAACCGGGTGATCACAGGTCGCCTCTACGAAACAATGTGCCGTAATTTCAGGTTTTGGCACACTGTAAATTACGTAGGGGCGACCTGTGGTTGCCCGGTTTTCTATTAATTGCGAAAAGATAGTACACTGTGATATAATAGACCTGTTCGTAAACCTGCTCATACAATTTCTTTGTCGCTCACGGCTCTCAATGCTTTTTTTGAGAAAATCACTCAAAAAAGCATCTGCCGCCTTGCCGCTTGAAGAAATTGGTTCGCAGATTATTGGATTATAATGAAGTTTACGAACAGGTCTAATGGGCTATTGATGACTAGGAGGCGGCGATTTGCAAACAGACCAAGACAAGGACCAGATAGCAAAAGAGTGTGCGGACAGCACCGCAGACCTAACACCCCAGGAACGGATATTGGCCACCAGGGGCATACCAAAGCTGGTGCTGTATTATTCCATCCCAACCATAATAGGTATGCTGGTTAACGCCCTATACGTGGTGGTGGACCGCTTTTTTGTGGGGCAAATTCCTGATGTGGGGGCAGATGCCCTTACGGGAGTTGGTTTGGCGGCACCTGTGATGAATATTATAGGCTCTTTTGCTATGTTGGTGGGCATCGGCACCGCCGCCACTATATCCATAAGGCTGGGCAACCGGGACAAAGAAGGAGCGGAGCAAGTGCTGGGCAATGCTCTGGCGCTTAATATTATCTTCCCCATTGCGCTGTCCATTGTGGGCCTTATTTTTCTGGAACCTATTTTGGTGGCTGTGGGCGCAACCGAAGCCACAATGCCCTTTGCCCTTACATATACCAGGATAGTTATGGCCGGGTGTATAGTTATGTTTTTATCCTTTGCCATGAACCACCCCATCCGTGCCATGGGCAACCCAAAGCGTTTTGCATCGGCCCAGCTGCTGGGTGCCATCATCAATATTATTTTAAGCCCTATTTTTATATTGTGGATGGGCCTGGGCATAGCCGGGGCGGCTATTTCTACCCTTATAGCCCAAAGCATATCAGCCGCATGGGTGCTTTCTTATTATCTTACCAATATTTCCGGCAAGTCGGTTGTAACCTTGCGGTTTAAAAACCTGCGGCTACGGCCAAAAATTGTGCTGTCTATCTTCGCCATAGGCATTTCGCCCTTTTTTATGCAGGTTTTGGGCAGCGTCATAAATATCATCGCCAACCGCAGTCTGCTATACTACGGCGCCATAGAGTTTGGCAACGGTGACCATGCCGTGGGGGCTTTTACAGTAATCATCAGCATATCCATGCTTTTTGTTATGCCCGTGTTTGGTATAAACCAAGGCAGCCAGCCCATCATAGGCTTTAATTACGGCGCGGGCAATATTCCACGGGTAAAACAGGCTTATAAATATTCGCTGCTGTATTCCATGGTTTTTTGCGTGGTGGGCTTTGTGGTAGTGCAGCTTTTTGCGCCACAGCTTATGGGTATGTTTAGCAATGAGCCCATGATTAATGAAATAGGGGCCGTGGGTATGCGCATTGTGTTGTTTACCATGCCGTTGATGGGCTTCCAAATGAATGCCGCCAGTTTCTTCCAGTCCATTGGGCGGGCCAAAATATCCCTGTTTTTGGCCTTGTTGCGCCAGGGTCTTATCCTCATCCCAGCATACTTCATTCTACCCAGTCTTTTCGGCTTCTTTGGCATATGGTACGCCATGCCTGTGGCGGACACAATTGCCTTGGTAATAACAGGCAGCATGATTGTACGTGAATTTAGGCTGCTGGACAAAAAAATCCTTGACATGGGTGCACAAAGCTGATATTATAGAAATATGAATTCCGATAAAACAGAGTGGAATTGATATTACTTCTTGACCAAGGTTGATGTACCTAAGAAAGAAGTAATACGAGTATAACCAGACGAGGATGAGTGATGTGAAAATTTCCACCAAGGGCCGATATGGCCTAAAGGCAGTTGTAGACATTGCATATAGCCTTGAAAAAAACTCTGACAAATGTGTCAGTATAAAAAGCATATCCGAAAGGCAGGGCATATCCGAAAACTATTTGGAGCAGATTATTGCCCCGCTTAAAAAAGCCAGAATACTACATTCTGTGCGCGGGGCCAGCGGAGGATATTATCTGGCCAAACCCGCCCATGAACTTACCGCGGGCGAAGTTTTGCGCGTTTTAGAAGGGCCTTTGGCTCCTGTAGAATGTGTGGTGGACGGCACCGCCGTGTGCGGCGATGTGGACTGCGACCTGTGCGTAATGAAACCCGCCTGGCGCGGCCTTTTTGACAGAATTAATGAGTTGATGGACTCTATCACTATTGCAGAACTGGCCAAAGACTTCGAGCAGCTGTCCGAACAAAAGCAGAAAAAGAGGGATTAACATATGCAAATGAACCAAAGAGATGTGATATATCTGGACAATGCGGCCACCACACAAGTACGGCCGGAGGTTGTTGATGCTATGATAGAGTATTTGTCGAAGGATTATGCAAATCCTTCCGGCATTTATGCCGCTTCTGCCTCTGCCAAGGCCGCCGTAGACGCGGCCAGAGAGAAAATAGCGGTGGCCATTGGGGCAACATATGGCAATGAAATATATTTCACCGGCAGCGGCACAGAATCTATAAATTGGGCCATAAAATCCACCGCCCAGGCAGCTAAAGGCCGGGGCCGCCATATAATCACCACGGCGGTAGAACATCACGCCGTTTTGCACACTTGCCAGTTTTTAGAGAAAAACGGCTTTGACGTGACATATCTGCCTGTGGATGAATACGGCATGATAAGTGTGGACAAGCTTGAAGCCGCCATACGCCCGGATACCATACTTGTTACTGTCATGATGGCTAACAACGAAGTGGGCACCATTATGCCAATTGCCAAGATTGGTGCGGTTTTGGCGGAAATTAACACAAAACGTGACAAAGACGCAAAAATTTTGTTCCATACCGACGCAATACAGGCTGTGGGCCATATTCCTGTTGATGTAAATGCCCTGGGTGTGGACTTGTTGTCTGTATCCGCCCACAAGCTGTACGGCCCGAAAGGTGTGGGTGCGCTGTATGTGCGCCGCGGCATAAAGTTGCCGGCATTTATCCATGGTGGTGGCCAAGAGCGCGGCCGCAGGGCCGGTACAGAAAACGTGGCCGGCATAGTGGGCTTTGGGGCGGCAACCCAGCTGGCTTGCGCCGAAATGGCGGAGGAAGCCCTTCGCCACACCCAAATGCGGGATGATTTGATAGGCAAAATACTGGCGTCAGTACCCCACTCACACCTTAACGGCCACCCAATCAGCCGCCTACCTGGCAATATTAATATTACCTTTGAGTTTATAGAAGGCGAGGGCATGCTACTGTTGCTGGATGCCCGTGGTATTGCCGCATCTTCCGGCTCTGCTTGCACCTCCGGTTCTCTTGATCCATCCCACGTGCTTCTGGCCATGGGGCTTAGTCACGAGCTGGCCCATGGTTCTCTGCGCCTGTCTTTTGGCAGATATACCACCACAGAGGATCTGGACAAGCTTATGGAGGCTTTGCCGCCGATAGTGGAGCGGCTGCGCAATATGTCCCCCCTATGGGAAGATTTCTTAAAGCCTATCTAAAATCTATCTTCACACATTTTTTTCACTTAGCGCTATCGCCGTTTTTGCGAAAAGCATACAAAAACGGCTGTCGCCTCAACATTTTGCTTCGCAAAATCCAGTGCTTTTGCGAAGCAAAAGTGGGCTACGCCCAGTTTGCCCAGAGGGCAAACCACAAGGCTTAAAAATTGGTTCGGATTAGATTTTAGATAGGCTCTTGGCCAATAACTCTCGTTAAGGAGATGAAAATATGAATTACAGCGATAAAGTTATGGATTATTTTTTAAACCCGCGTAATATGGGCGAAATCGAAGGCGCCAGCGGTATTGGTCTGGTGGGCAATGCCCGATGCGGCGATATTATGAAAATATATCTGGATATTGACGGTGGCAACATTATACGCGATGCCAAATTTAAAACATTTGGTTGCGGGGCCGCTGTGGCCACTTCTTCCATCGCGACTGAACTTATAATAGGCAAAACGGTGCAAGAAGCCCTGGAAATAACCAACAGCTCTGTTATGGAGGCTTTGGACGGCCTGCCCACTGCCAAGGTGCATTGCTCGCTTTTGGCAGAAGAGGCCATACAGGCGGCATTGTGGGATTATGCCCAAAAAAACGGCATGGTGATAGAGGGGCTTAAACCGCCCACATATGGCGGCCACGACCATCATCACGACGCAGATGAATCGTAGGGGCGACCTTTGGTTGCCCGGTTTTGAGGAGGATTTTTAATGGCAAAACGCGCATTAATAAGTGTTTGGGATAAGGCCGGGGTTGTGGAATTTGCCGCCGGCCTAGTTAGTTTTGGTTACGAAATTATCTCCACCGGCTCTACCCGCAAAACCATTATGGATGCGGGCATACCCGCCACCGAGGTGGCTCAAATTACGGGCTTTCCCGAATGTCTGGACGGCCGGGTAAAAACCCTGCACCCTGCCATACACGGCGGTATTTTGGCACGGCGTGATGTGGCCGCACATATGGACTTTTTGGCCGACAACACCATCGGCACCATTGATATTGTGTGTGTAAATCTATATCCCTTTAAAGAGACCATTTTAAAACCCGGCGCAACCTTGCCGGAGATTATCGAAAACATAGACATTGGCGGCCCGGCTATGATACGTTCTGCCGCTAAAAACAATGATGCCGTAAGTGTTATTGTTGATGCGGCTGATTATGCCGCTGTACTTGCAGAACTGGCGGATAGCGGTCAAATTTCCGCACAAACCCGCTTTGCCCTGGCGGCCAAGGCATATGCCCACACAGCGGCATATGATGCGCTGATAGCCCAGCATTTGGGCAAATTGGCGGGCGCGCCGGAATTTCCGGACAAGCTAACCCTAACATACGAAAAAGCCCAGGATTTGCGCTATGGAGAAAACCCCCACCAGCAAGCGGCTTTTTATCGCGAAATTGGGGCGGCGGCCACAGACCTTGTAAATGCCCAGCAGCTCCACGGCAAGGAGCTATCTTTTAACAATATCAATGATACTCATGGTGCACTGGAACTGCTGCGAGAATTTGACGAGCCTACCATAGTGGCGGTAAAGCACTCTACCCCATGCGGCGTAGGCTGCGGCGCAACCCTGCATGAAGCCTATATCAAGGCATATCAAGCCGACCCTGTGTCCATCTTCGGCGGCATTATCGCTGCAAACTGCCCCGTGGACGAGGCCACTGCGGCAGAAATTGACAAAATTTTCGTAGAAATTGTGATTGCTCCTGGTTTTACAGACGGGGCTCTTGATATATTGCGCAAGAAAAAGAACCTGCGGCTACTGCAATTGCCTAATATTGACCAAAGCACGCCAAAAACCGGCCAAGATTTTAAAAAAGTAAGCGGTGGGCTGCTTATACAGGCAGCGGATGACCTGCTGCTAAGCGAAATACAGTGCGTTACCGACAGAAAACCCACCGAAACCGAAATGGCCGACCTGCTTTTTGCCTGGAAACTAGCCAAACACGTAAAATCCAACGGCATTGCCATTGGCAAAAACGGCCAATCCTTAGGTCTTGCCGGTGGCCAAGTATGCCGCATTTGGGCGGCAAAACAGGCCATAGATCACTCCCACGAATATTTTGGCGCAGAAGCCACAATTGGTGCTGCCCTGGCCAGCGATGCTTTCTTCCCCTTTGCTGATTGTGTGGAAGAGGCCCATAAGGCCGGCATTACCACCATCATCCAACCCGGCGGCAGCATGAATGATAACCTGTCCATCGAGACCTGCAACAAGTATGGCATCGCCATGGTGTTTACCGGCGTGCGGCATTTTAGGCATTGAAGTTGACAGGGGATGTGGCGCGACCTTGGAGCTTGTAAACAGCTTGGGATTTGACAGCGGCAGAAGTGTGCAGGGGGATTATCGCATTGATTTACAAGGTGGATGAAGGATTTTTAATCAGCGAATACAATCCGTTTGCCAAGATTGCTTACGACAATTCGTGGATCATTTTTTGCTTGACAGATTCTGAGGATTATCACACCATGAATGGAGGCATTATAAAGTCTGCCTACACACTTAGGGTTAGCAGAAGATGCCCTCAATGGCGTATGTCGGTTATGGACTTCATAGGGTTTAATGAGTCGCGTAATAAAAATATTGTTTTGTCCATTTCTGATGAAGACTTGAAGGAGGCCGAGAATTTTTACGGCCAGCATAGCTTTGATGACAAATATTTAAGAGACTATGAGCCTGAATTTTTAATCCACAGCACGACACGTGAAAACTGGGAAAGCATTAAAAAAGATTATTGCTTAAAGTCATGGAATATCTTGAAGCGTGAAAGGCCCGACTGGGAGCATTCACCCATAGGCAAACAATTGGGCGACCCCGATGATTTTAGCAATTACATCATGTTTTCGTCCGGCAGTATATCCGGCGAGATTGTTGTGCTCTCAAAGCAAAAAGGCAGTGTGACGATGCAGGATGTGTGCTATAAACCCGGGGTGAGATTATATTTTGACGCAAGAAAAATTGCCAAACATGGATTATTAGTCCGGGACGGCTGTCATTTAAAAGTTAAGGACACTCTTCCGTTAAGCCCATATCTAACATGGGTTGGCGATTGGAAAAGCGCAGGCTTGGCCAGTAATGTTTCAACCCCGAAAGAATTTACTGTAGCAGCAAACGAAAAGTTCAATGAATTATTTAATGCAAAAGTTAAAACAACATTTTAAGGCTGACACCTATTTTATGTCAATCGGAACATTTTTTCATGCGCATGCGTCTGGATATTATGACCTAGTCAAATAATATATCTAAGGAGAACCAAAATGAAAAAGATAGTATCAATTTTGCTTGTAATATTCCTGCTGGTCGGGGTTTTGGCCGCTTGCGGCCGAGGGGCAGAGGCGGATGAGGTTGACACGCCACAACCTACAGAGACTCCTGTTTTAGAGGAGCCGCCCAGACCGGAATTGGAGCTAAAAATCTCCCTTGCAAGCAACGAGCTTTTAGGCACATTTGACCATCTGCATGAAGTGGACTACACCGTTCTGCGCGAGGCCATATACGGCAGCGGGGTTGAGCGTCTTAACGGGGACAAGCTTGTTATTTGGGCAAATGTCCCGTTATATGACCTTAGCCTTATAGCAATAACAAGCGATTTTGTAGATGACAATCTTGTTTTTATTCCCGTGAACGCCATTGGTAATACCGAGGCGTTGCTGCCCGGCCAGGCACTTGTTATTGATCACTATGTTGAAGGAGGCACACGGCCCACAAGTGGGATAAGTTTTGCCTCCGAAAGCGGCGAAAGGCATTATTTTTGGATGCTGGCGGACCAGAGTGTTAGTATGTATCCCAACCCCTTTAGCGAGCCCGATTTTCTTGGATTGTTCGAGGATGGGTCACTTGAAATTGAAGTTAGACGGGACGGGCGTGCGAGCCAGTACTTTACTGTGACATTAGACGAAATTGGAGACGCAGACCCAATTGATTGGTTTGTTGAAAACCGGCATCTTTGGTATTTGTTTATTTTGTCGGAGTTTGCATGGGCAAGCCAGTATTAATCAAGGCTTTTAGGAGGAAAAAACAATAATGAACAATACATTTTCAGACAGATTTGTAGCTGACGAAAAGAACCTTGCGCTATTGCAAGAAACAATGTGGGGGTCGAATGGTATACGGCAAGCCGAAGAATTGGCTTCGTATTTTACAATCACCGAGGATATGAAAATCCTTGATTTGGGTTGCGGGCCAGGTCTGTCATCGCTGTATTTGGTGCAAGAATATGGCGCAAAAGTTTTTGCTGCTGACCTGTACGCTGACCCGACCGAGAATCATGAGCGGTTTCAATCCCTTGGCATAGCGGATAAAATCGTTCCGATGATGCTCGACGCAACACAGCCGCTGCCTTTTGCAAGGGGCTATTTTGATGTGATTTTTTCTGTTGGCGCATATAATATGTTTGGCGATAACGAAGAAGCATTGCAAAATTTTATTTC